>DATNCF010000427.1:0-6318 GCA_035571675.1 Burkholderiales bacterium
ATAACAGGACGGAGAACGCCATGCCCACCACCCATACCAAGCGCGACGGCGACATCGCCATCATCACGCTCGATCATCCTCCCGTCAACGGGCTCTCCCTGCCGCTGCGCACCAGCCTGCTGGCGGCTGTGCAACAAGCCGACAAGGACGCGTCCATCAAGGCCATGGTCCTCACGGGCAACGCCAAGGTGTTCTGCGCCGGCGCCGACATCAGTGAGTTCGGCCTGCGCGCGGGCGTGGCCTTCCCGCTGGTGCGCCATCTCGCCGAGGCCTTCGACGAGGTGAGGAAGCCCATGGTGGCCGCCATCGGCGGCCTGGCCCTGGGCGGTGGGCTGGAGCTGGCGCTGGCCTGCCACTATCGCGTGGCCTCGCCGCGCGCCAAACTCGGCATGCCCGAGGTGAACCTGGGCCTGGTGGCGAGCGGCGGCGGAACGCAGCGCCTGCCGCGCGCCATCGCCGTGGACGCGGCGGCGCGCATGATCACCAGCGGCGATCCCATTTCGAGCGCGGAAGCCCTTGAGCTGGGTCTCATCGACAAGATCGCCACGGGCGACGTGCTGGCGGACGCCATCGCCTATGCGCGCAGCCTGGTCGCAGCCGGCGGGGGCATACGCCGCTTGCGCGACGTGACCCCCAAGCTGGACAACGCCGCGGCCTTTTTCGCCGCCGAGCGCGCGCGCCTGGCCAAGGCGGCGCGCGGCAACCCCGCCGTGCTGCGCGCGCTCGACTGCGTGGAGGCGACGCTCACCCTGCCCTTCGACCAGGGCCGGCGCATGGCCGAGGAGGCCCGCGACGACCTGCTCAACGGGGTGCCGGCGCGCGCGCTGCGCCACGCCTTTTTCGCCGAGCGCGAGGCGCAGAAAATACCCGACGTGCCCGACAGCACGCCCAAGCGCCCCCTCAACCGCGCCGCGGTCATCGGCGCCGGCACCATGGGCGGCGGCATCGCCATGAGCTTCGTCAACGCCGGCATCCCGGTGACGCTGATCGAGATGAAGCAGGAGGCGCTGGACCGCGGCCTCGCCACCATTCGCAACAACTACGCGGCCACGGTGTCCAAGGGCCGGTTGGCGCAGGCCGACATGGATGCGCGCATGGCGCTCATCACGCCGGCGCTCGACCTCGCCGCGGCGCGCGACGCCGACATCGTGGTGGAAGCGGTGTTCGAGCGCATGGAGGTGAAGCAGGAAGTGTTCCGCAAGCTGGACGCGGTGGCGCGGCCCGGCGCCATTCTCGCCTCCAACACTTCCACCCTGGACGTGGACCGCATCGCCGCCGCGACCTCGCGCCCGGCCGACGTGATCGGCACGCATTTCTTTTCGCCCGCCAACGTCATGCGCCTGCTGGAAGTGGTGCGCGGCGCCAAGACCGGCAAGGACGTGCTGGCCACCACCATGGCGCTGGCGCGACGCATCGGCAAAGTGGCCGTGGTGTCGGGCGTGTGCGACGGCTTCATCGGCAACCGCATGCTGGGCGCCTACCTGCAGCAGGCCAATTTCCTGCTGGACGAGGGCGCCACGCCGGAAAAAATCGACGGCGCGCTGACGGGCTGGGGCCTCGCCATGGGCCCCTTCACCATGGGCGACATGGCGGGTGGGGACATCGGGTGGGAGACACGCAAGCGGCGCCGCGCCGAGGATCCCAACTTCGCCTTCTCGCGCATTCCGGACCTGGTGTATGAGAAGGGCCGTTACGGCCTGAAGACCGGCAAAGGTTGGTACCGTTACGAGCAAGGCAGCCGCACCCCCCTGCCCGATCCGGAGATCGCGGCGTTGATCGAGGACTACCGCAACTCCCTCGGCCTGCCCAGGCGCGACATCGGCGACGAGGAAATCGTCGAGCGCTGCCTGTTCGCGCTGGCCAACGAGGCCGCGCGCATCCTGGAGGAGGGCATTGCGCTGCGCGCCTCGGACGTGGACGCCGTGTACCTCACCGGCTACGGCTTCCCGCGCTATCGCGGCGGCCCGCTGTTCCACGCCGACGTGGTGGGCCTGCCCAAGGTGCTGGCCGCCATCGAACGGTTTTCAAAAGGCTACCAGGGCCAGGTGTGGACACCGGCTCCGCTGTTGGCAAAGTTGGTCAAGGAAGGCAAGACGTTCGCGGATTTTGACAAAAGCGCGCGATAAACGGCGCCAGCAGCGCTGAGTCGCATTTCACCAAGCACGGCGCCGCCAGCCTGGCGCTCCGCTATCACTGGGTTAGTCGACCACGTAGCAGTCCAGCAGCACGCTGTCGCCCACGCGCACGCTGGACCCCACGCACACGGCGTTGTTCAGCCACGAAACGCGCTCGTCACCGGTCTCGAAACGCGGCGTGGTGCGGAAGTAGTAGGTGCTGGGGTCCACGGCCTCGCCGGCCGCCACGCGCGCCAGGATCTCCGGCGGGCCGTGGCGCACGCCGTTCTCGCGCACGGTAACCAGCGCGCCGTCCAGGGTGCGGATCACGTAGCGCGCCTCCACCAGCAGGGATCCGTCTTCGCGCACGGTCTGCCAATCGGACCCGCCCGGCAAAACCTCGCCGCGCAGCCGTCCGCCCGACACCGTCCCGCCGGCAATGCCCACCAGCTTGCCCCGTCCCAGAGGCCCCTGCCCCAGGTCGAGCGGAGGCGCCAGGCGCAGGGCGATGCGGGCCAGCAGGTTGAGTTCCGGCATGGCGGGGGAATGGGGCATGCGCGCAGTATAAGCGACGTTGTCGAGCGCAACGGACGTAGACGAGGTCTATACTGGGAAGGCTCTAGAAGGAGTCTCACATGCCCGTCGCCAAACTCGATCCCTCCCGCCGCGCGCGACTTGCAACCGAACTGCCCGGCTGGTCCGATGTATCCGGCCGCGATGCCATTCAGAAGAAGTTTTTGTTTGGGGACTTCAACGCGGCGTTCGGCTTCATGAGCCGGGTGGCGCTGATGGCGGAAAAGATGGACCACCATCCTGAATGGTTCAATGTCTACAACAAGGTGGACGTCACACTGTCCACCCACGACGCCGGGGGAGTATCTGAAAGGGACGTCAAGCTGGCGGCCTTCATGGATTCCCTGGCCAAATAGCGCAGTCGGCCGTCAGTGAGCATTCTGGGAGCCGTTGCCGCACTCTGGCGCTACCCCGTCAAATCCATGCAGGGCGAACCGTGCCGCTCCCTGAAGGTGGATAGCCGTGGCGTGGAGGGTGACCGGGTTTACGCTGTCCGATGTGCCGACGGCAAGCTGGGCAGCGGCAAGGATACGCAGCGGTTCCGTTTCCTGGACGGCTTGCTCGCCTGCGGCGCCGCATATGATGATGACGTTCCGGTCATTCGCCTTCCGGACGGGGGTCGAATGCGCGCCGACGACCCCATGGTTCATTCCGTCCTGTCGGAATTGTTCGGCCAACCGGTTTCTCTTGTCCGGGAAGACTCCATCTCCCACCTCGATTCCGGTTCGGTCCACCTGGTGACGAGGCCGGCCATCGAACGGCTCAAAGCAGCCATACCCGGATCGGTCATCGATGAGCGCCGCTTTCGCACCAATGTGTCACTCGAGATACCGCTGGAAGCACCGGAGCCGGACTGGCTCGGAAGCGTGCTGGCCATCGGTCCGGAAGTACAGTTGCGGGTGGCCGCGCCAACCAAGCGTTGCCGCATGGTCACCATGGCGCAAAACGACCTCCCCGACGACACCCGCATACGGAAGCGACTCGGCCTGGAGGCCAACGCCTGTTTCGGCTACTACGCGGAAGTCCTATCTCCAGGAACCATCACTGAAGGCGACGCCATTAGCCGAGTCCGGTGACGGCCCCTCGTCGTTACGCAGCCTTGATAAAACGCTGCAGATGGTAGTCGGTATCTCCCAGGTTGAAGTCGATCAACGTCAACCTTTTTGCGTAGTGTGCTGCCGGCAGCTCGTTGGTCACGCCCATGCCGCCGTGCATCTGGATGGCCAACTGCGCCACCACACGCCCGCACTTGCCGATGTAAGCCTTGGCGGCGGACACCGCGTGTGTCCGATCCTTGGCGTCCGAAGACTCAGCTTTCATGCAGGCCAGGTACGCCATTGATTTGCATTGTTCCGCGTGGATGAACATGTCCGCAGCCCTATGCTGCATGACCTGGAAACGCCCAATCGGCTGGCCGAACTGCTGGCGGTTCTTGATGTACTCCAGGGTGAGGGCGTTCAGTGTCTGCATCACGCCCACGGCCTCGGCACAGAGGGCGGCGATGCCGCGGTCGGTTGCGGCCTCGATGACGGGCAGGGCCTTGCCTTCCTCGCCGATCAGGGCGTCGGCGCCCACGCGCACGTCTTTCAGCACCAGATCGGCGGCGCGCATGCCGTCGCCGGTGCGGTAGTCGGTGACCTTGAGGCCGGGGGCGCCGCGCTCGACCAGGAACAGGCTGATGCCGCCGGTGTCGCTGGCGCCGCCTGAAGTGCGGGCGGAGACAACGATGCGGTCGGCCTGCGCGCCGTACAGCACCACGGCCTTGCGGCCGTTCAGGACGAAGCCGTCACCATCCCGTTTGGCGGTGGTCTTGACGCGGAACAGGTCGAAGCGCCCGCCGGGCTCGCCGAAGGCCGTGGAGGCGATGAGCTTGCCTTCGGCGATGGCCGGCAACAGGGCCTGCTTCTGCGCCGCCGAGCCGGCCTGGTTGATGAGGCCGCCCGCCATCACCACCGTCGGCAAGTACGGCTCGACCACGAGGCCGTTGCCGATGGCCGTCATGGCCAGGATGGTCTCGGCCGCGCCGCCACCCATGCCGCCGCTGTCCTCGCTGAAGGTCAGGCCGAGCAGGCCCAATTCGGCGAACTGCTTCCACACTTGCGGGCTGTAGCCGTCGGGCAGCGCGCGATAGGCCTTGCGGTTGTCGAAGGTGTAGTCACGCAGGACGAATTTCTCCAGCGATTCGCGCAGCAGTTTTTGCTCTTCGTTGAAGCTGAAATTCATGGTCGTTTTCCTGGTCGGCAACCCTGCTGGGGTTTTAGACTGAAGTAGGGGATATACAAGGGGCGCAGTTACGAACAAGCGCCCCCTTGTTCTAGACTTACAAGCCCAGCACCATTTGCGCAATGATGTTGCGCTGGACTTCGTTGGAGCCGCCGTAGATGGAGGCCTTGCGCCACTGGAAGTAGCGCGCCGCCAGCGGCGCCGCGTATTTCGGGCCCGCGCCCTTCCCGGCCTTGGACAGTTCCAGCGCCTCGGGCTGGAAGGGTACGGCGTAGGGGCCCACCGCTTCCATCATGAGTTCGGTCAAGGCCTGCTGCACCTCGGTGCCCTTGACCTTGAGGATGGAGGCCTCGGGGCCGGGCGCTTTCTCGCGCTCGGACAGCACGCGCATCACGGTCATTTCCAGCGCCAGCAGCTCGATTTCGAGCTGGGCCAGGCGCGCCGAGAACAGCGGGTCCTGCGCCAGCGGTTTGCCGTTGCGCTTTTCCTTGGCGGCGATCTCCTTGAGCAGGTTGAGCTCGCGCTTGCACGCGCCCACGCCGGCGATGTTGGTGCGCTCGAAGCCGAGCAGGTACTTGGCGTAGGTCCAGCCCTTGCCTTCCTCGCCCACCATGTTCTTCACCGGCACGCGCACGTTGTCGAGGAACACCTCGTTCACCTCGTGCTCCTCGTCGAGCATGATGAGCGGGCGCACGGTGACGCCGGGCGAATGCATGTCGATGAGCAGGAAGGAGATGCCTTCCTGCTTGCGCGCGCCGGTGCTGGTGCGAACCAAGCAGAACATCATGTCGGCGTGCTGGGCCAGCGTGGTCCAGATCTTCTGGCCGTTCACCACGTATTCGTCGCCCTGGCGCTCGCAGCGCGTCTTGAGCGAAGCGAGGTCGGAGCCGGCGCCGGGCTCGGAGTAACCCTGGCACCACCAGTCCTTGTTCTCGCGGATGCGGGTAAGGTAGTGCTCCTTCTGCCACGCGCTGCCGAAGGCCATGAGCACCGGCGCCACCATGGACAGGCCAAACGGAATGAGCCGCGGCGCGCCCGCGCCCGCGGTCTCTTCGTCGAAGATGTGGATCTGCACCGGGTTCCAGCCCTGGCCGCCGAACTCCTTGGGCCAGTGGCCGGCGAGCCAGCCCTTCTTGGCCAGGATGTCCTGCCAGCGCACGTAATCCTTCTTGTGCAGGCGGCGGTGGTCGAGGCCTTTTTGAGCGATGTCCTTGGGGAGGTTCTCGCGCACGAAGGTGCGCACCTCATCCCGGAAGGCGAACTCTTCCGCCGAATAGTCAATATCCATGGGACTCCTTGTCACCTTTTGATTGGCGCTCCCCGGGCGCAACGCACCGGAAATGCTGCTTATTCGAGTGGAGGCTTGCACCCTTCTCCCCCCGGAGAAGGGCCGGGGATGAGGGTAACG
>DATNCF010000428.1:0-6256 GCA_035571675.1 Burkholderiales bacterium
GCACATGTTCTACGTGGCCGACCTCAAAAGCGACTTCGACAACCCCGCCTCGCCCACCATCGCCACCGAGTTCGTCGGCACCTCGATCACCTCGCAGTCCTTCGCGCAGGAGACGGTGAACCGCCTGCTGCCCGACAACCCGCATATCCGGCTTGGCGATTCGCGCTATCGCGGCTATGTGCGCGTGGAGGTGACACCCGAGCGCATGAGCGTGGACCTGCGCGCCATGGAGAACGTGACGAAGAGGGACGCGGGGTGCAGCACGCTGGCGAGCTTCGTGGTGGAGGATGGCAGGCCCGGCGCGCAAAAGGTGTAACAACAGCCTTTTTCACCAATCCGCGTTGGTGTCCCAGGGAAGGCATGGGCGGTCGCCGGCCCTGCTTCTGAGGCGGACGCTCTCCGGACCATGAATGTTGGAATTCCTATGAACCGCTCCCGGCCGGCGGGTCCACGAAGCCGCCGAAGAGCAGGGCCGGTGATTGCCCATGCCTTCCCCGGCAACGCTCAGGCCACTTTCAGCTTGGCATTCGCTTCAGGGTAGGGATAGAGCTTGTTGAGCGCGATGCTCTGCCCGGCCGCCTGCACGATACGCACATGCTCGCGGCGCAATTCACGCGCGTGCCGGCAGCCGCAGGAGTGGGCGATCATGTCGATTTCGCGCGCCATGTTGAGCGCGTAGTTGGCCACGCGCAGGTATTTTTCCTCCACCACCAGGCCGCGCTGTAGGCGCCTGTTGTGCGTGGTCACGCCGGTGGGACAGGTGTTCATGTGGCAGCGCAGCGCCTGGATGCAGCCCAGCGAGAACATGAAGCCGCGCGCGGTGTTGACGAAATCCGCGCCTACGCACAGCGCCCAGGCCGCGCGCGCCGATGTGACCAGCTTGCCCGCGGCGACGACGCGGATTCGGCCTTTCAGGCCCGTTTCGATCAGCGCGTCCACCACGCGCGGCAGCGCCTCGGCAATGGGCAGGGCCATGTGGTCCATGAGCGCCTGCGGCGCCGCGCCCGAGCCGCCCTCGCCGCCGTCGATGGCGAGGAAATCCGGCGCGCAGTCCAGGCCGCGGCGTTGAATGGCCTCGGTGAGGTCGTTCATGAACTCCCAGCCGCCGATGGCGGTCTTCACGCCCACCGGCTTGCCGGTGAGGTCGCGCAGCCGCGCCACGGCATCGAGCAACTGGTCGGCGTTGGCGATGTCGCGGTGGCGGTTGGGGCTGATCGAATCCTGGTGCGCGGGGATGCCGCGGATGGCGGCGATCTGCTCGGTGACCTTGGCCGCGGGCAGCACCCCGCCCTTGCCCGGCTTGGCGCCCTGCGACAGCTTGATCTCGAAGGCTTTCACCTGCGGATGCGCGGCGACCTCGCGCGCGCGCTCAAGCGAAAAACGCCCGTCGGCATGGCGCAGGCCGTAGTTGGCCGTGCCCACCTGCATGATGATGTCGCAGCCGCCCTCGAGGTGGTAGGGCGACAGGCCCCCTTCGCCCGTGTCCATCCAGCAGCCGGCCGTGGCCGCGCCGCGCGACAGCGCGCGCACCGCGGGCTCGGAGATGGCGCCGAAACTCATGCCGCTGATGTTCACCAGCGACTTCGCTTCGAAGGGCTCGCGGCACCAGCCCTCGCCGATGGTGAGCGGCGGCGTGGGCAGGCGGTCCTCCTCCAGCACCGGGTAGGCCGCGTTGACGAACAGGATGGAGCCGGGCTCGGCCGAATTGCTGGTGGAGCCGAAACCGATGACGCCGCCCTCGTCCTTGGCCAGGCGGTACACCCAGCCGCGCGTGGCGCGGTTGAAGGGCATTTCCTCGCGGTCGTTCATGAAGAAGTACTGGCGGAAGTATTCGCCCAGCTCTTCCATCCAGTAGCGCAGGTGCCCGATCACCGGGTAGTTGCGCAGCACGGTGTGCTTTTTCTGCGTGATGTCGCGCACGAACACCACGGCCAGCGCGAGGATCAGCGCAAAGGCGATCAGCGTTCCCAGGCCGTAGGCGATGATTCCCATCATTCCCGACATGCGCTCCTCCCTCAGGGCGGTTTGACGGGGAGTATGACGCGAACCGCGCCCGAACGCGAATGCGGCGGGGCGGAGCCGGGGCCGGGATGACGGCCTGGATAGTTTGAACAAGGGGTACGGCCCCTTGTATCCCCCATTGCAGGGGGAGGTCGGATAGAGGACTAAGGCAGAGGCCGGACGATGACCGAGTCGGGGTCGTCGGCGCTGCCGTTGGCGAGCTCGGATTCGTTGGCCGGACGGATGTCCACTACTTCGCAGTCGAAGCGCAGGCCGATGCCGGCCAGCGGATGGTTGCCGTCCAGCACCACCTTGCCCTCGGCGATGTCGGTGACGGTGTAGATCACGCCTTCGTCATCGTCGGACTCACCCTCGAAGCGCATGCCCACTTCCAGTGTCTCGGGAAAGCGGCCGCGGTCTTCCACGCGCAGCAATTGCTCGTCATAGTCGCCGAAGCCGTCCTCGGGTTCGAGATTCACCTGCACCTTGGCGCCCACGGGCTTACCTTCCAGCGCCGCCTCCACCTTGGGGAAAATATCGCCGTAGCCGCCGTGCAGGTACTGCGCCGGCTGCTCGGGCTCGTCCAGCAGCTCGCCCTGCAGGTCAAACAGGCGCACCGCCAGCGACACCACGGTGCCGGGGGCGACGTTCATCGCTCCAGTGCCTTGACGAGGTCGAGCACCTGCATGGCGTGGCCCTTGGGCGACACGCCGTAGAGCGCGTGCCGCACCACGCCGTGCTTGTCGATCACGAAGGTGGCGCGGGCGATGGTCTGGCGCACCGGCGGCGCTTCCACCGCCACGCCGCCGCCGCTGCTTCCGTTCACGCCATTGCCGGTCTGGCCGCCCTCGGCGTTCACCGACTGCACCACGCCATACTGCTCGCACACGCGGCGCTCGGGATCGGCGAGCAGGCGGATGGAAATGCCGTTGGCGTCGCGGAACTCGGCATGGCGCAGGCAATCGTCAGGGCTCACGCCCAGCACCACGCAATTGCGCTTGGCGAAATCGCCCTCGTGGTCGGAGAACTCGGTGGCCTGGATGGTGCAGCCCGGCGTGCCGTCGCGCGGGTAAAAATACAGCACCACGTGCTTGCGTCCGCGAAACTTGGACAGGTGCACCGATTCCATGTCGGCGTCGGGCAGGATGAAATCGGGGGCTTGCTTTCCCGCTTGAAGCATGTCGATCGGCGGCGCCATGTGGCAGAGGCTCCTTTCAGTCACCGCACGCTGTGCGGCCAAAGCGAAGCGACGGTGTAATGCGCCCCGCCTGGCGCCCCCCATGCACGTCGCCCATGCACAGCGACGCTGGTGCACAGACTATAATGCCCGCACATAAAAATCCACCACGATCTGGCGCCCTCCCCATCGTCTGGCACGGCCATGCCCGAAGGCCATGAACCGTTCACCGCCCGCGATGTTTGGAAAGCGGATCCATGATATTGCAATTGCTCGGACGGCGTACGCCGTCGCGTTTTCTCGCGCACTACTGGCAAAAGCGCCCCCTGCTCATCCGCGGCGCGGTGCCCGGCTTCGGGGATCTGATCGAGCCCGGCGACTTGTTCGGCCTCACCGCCGGCGACGCGGTTGAATCCCGCCTGGTGCTGCGCCAGGGCGCGCGCTGGAGCCTGGAACATGGTCCTTTCGCGCGGCGGCGTTTCACGGCGCTGCCCAAGTCGCGCTGGACGCTGCTGGTGCAGGGGCTGAACCTGCACCTGGATTCGGCCGATCGCCTGCTGCGGCGCTTCTCCTTCATCCCGCAGGCGCGGCTGGACGACGTCATGGTGAGCTACGCCGCGCCGGGCGGCGGAGTGGGGCCGCATGTTGATTCCTACGATGTGTTTCTTTTGCAAGGGCGCGGCCGGCGGCGCTGGCGCATCGCGCCCCATGGCGAACCCAAGGCCCGCCAATTGCTTGCGCATGCTCCGCTCAAAATATTACGGAATTTCAAGCCTGCGGCGGAGTACGTGCTGGAGGCCGGCGACATGCTGTACCTGCCGCCGGGCTGGGCGCACGACGGCGTGGCGATCGATTGGTGCAGCACTTATTCCATCGGATTTCGCGCGCCGGCGCGCAGCGAGCTGATGGCGGAATTCTTGCTTCGGTTCTCCGAGCGCGTCGCACAGCAAAACCGCGCGGGGCGCTACGCCGATCCGGGATTGAAGCCGGCCGCTCATCCCGCCGCGCTGCCCGGTGCCATGGTCGACGAGCTCGCCACGCAGCTCGGGCGGCTGCGTTTCACGCGCCGCGACATGGCCGATTTCCTGGGCGGATGGCTGTCCGAGCCCAAGCCGCGCGTGGTGTTCGAGCGTCCGCGCCGGCCGCTCTCCGCGCCGCGCTTCGGCGCCGCGATGCGCGCGCGCGGCGCGCGCCTGGACCGGGGCTCGCTCATGCTCACCAGCGGCTACGGCGCGTACATCAACGGCGAGGCCTGCGAACCGTCCCGCGCCGGCGGAACGCGCTGGCTGCAGCGGCTGGCCGATCAGCGCGCCCTGCCTCCCGGACCGTATGGCCAACGGCTATGCCGCCTGCTGCATGACTGGTATCTTCATGGCTGGCTGCACATCGGAGCCCCGCCATGACCCGTGAACCCGGCGCCGCTGGACCAGAGCCCGCCAGAAAGCTTCTCACCGCCAAGTCGGAATATGCCGCATCGGCCGATCAACTGGTGTCGGAAGCGCGGCGCGAGCTGCGCATATTCGATCCCGCGCTGACGGAATATTCGCTCGAAAACCCCGCCCGCATCGAGCGCCTGCGCGCGTTCCTGCGCCGCAGCCCGGCCAACCGCCTGTACATCGCCGTGCACGACGCCGAGCACGTGCGCCGCTATTGCCCGCGCGTGGTGGCGCTGCTCACGCTGTTCTCGGCCTCCATGTTCATCCACCGCACCCAGGGCGATGCCGCGCGGGTGCAGGACTGTTTCGTGCTCGCCGACGACTGGGGCCTGGTGCGCCGCCCGGTGGCGGCCCAGGCGCGCGGCGTGTACCTGCTCAACGACCCGGTCGAGTCAGCCGGCATGCGCAAGCGCTTCGACGAAATCTGGGACAGTTCGGTGCCGGGCGTGGCGGCCTCCACGACCGGTTTGTGAAGCGGGAAAGTCCGCCGCGGGCGTGAAAACGTCAGCGGCTTGAAATGCTCCACCACACCCCTCCGAATCCCCTATGGCCGTGTTGGCTGGTTTTTTGCTCACTGGTATACTTACCGGCTAGGCCAACCCCGGCCTAGCCAGATCAATTAAAATCTCCAACAAAACCCTCTCTCTCAAGGATACAAGATGAAACGTACGCTGATCGTCGCCGCAATGGCCGCCTTCGCGCTGGCCGCTTGCAGCAAGGAAGAACCGAAACCCGCTCCCGCACCTGCTCCGGCCCCCGCCGCCGCGCCGGCGCCCGCGCCCGCTCCGTCGACCGACGCCGCCAAGCCCGCTGACACCGCTTCGTCCGCTTCGACGACCACGACCAACTCGTCCAGCACGACGACGACCACGCCCGCTGCTCCGGCCGCCGACGCAGCCAAGAAGTAGTCCGGCGCTCACCTCGGGAGCTGCCCGGCCGTGCCTGTTGGCGTGTGTTTCCGGTCTACCCTCCCGACAAAAGCCGGCCCGCGGGCCGGCTTTTTTTATCGGTCGCGTGAACGCCCCTTATGGGGTATGGTCCAACGGCGGCATGGGCCAATGTGCCCACGCATGGGCGCACGGGCTTAACAAAGCTTTACATTTGCCGGGTTTCACCGCTCTTGATCGGCGGCATTCCGCCCCCAGCTAGGCGCCATTCACTCCGAGGAGGTTCTCATGAACCACGGGTTCCGAACGAATAATGCAGCGTCGCGGGTCGCGGCCGGCCGTGACGGCCAGGCCTTGATGCAACGGGCCTGGCGCGCCTTCGGTCTCACCCTGCTGGCGCTGGCGCTGATGGCCGGCTACAGCACGCGCAGCCGCGCCGCGGACGACCCGACCATCCACCAGGTCTACCAGGCCGCCGAGTCCGGCCGCATGCCCGAAGCGCAAGCCATGATGGACAAGGTGCTGCGCGACCATCCCAATAGCGCCAAGGCGCATTACGTGCAAGCCGAACTGCTGGCCAAGCAGGGCCGCATGGATACGGCGCGCAGCGAACTGGCCACGGCCGAGCGCATCGAGCCGGGCCTGTCCTTCGCTTCGCCGCAGGCGGTGCGCGAACTGCGCGCCCGCATCACCGGCAGCGCCGCGCAGCCGGGGTATGCCGTGCTGACGCCAGCCGCGTCACCGGGGCCCTCCAT
>DATNCF010000429.1:0-6619 GCA_035571675.1 Burkholderiales bacterium
TCAAGCGAGGTTTGCGATTCGGCGGTGCGCAATACGCCGTCCCAACCGGTGTGGCGGCCGTGGAAATACGCAATGACGGCGCTCCCGAGGTTGCGGGGGAGGCGCTGCTGGGTGTGCTACTGGGTTCGGTCCCGGTGATGAGCCGGCCGGCGTTCACGGGGCCTGGTCCGCAGCCCGCTGACCCAGCTTGCCCGCCGATACCCCCGCCAAGGCGTTGAGCACCTTGCGCGTGGCGGCGTAGTACACGATCAGAATGGCCACGGCGCTCCACAGCATCGCCCAGTCCGGAACGCCCATGCGCCATCCCATCATGCCGCACAGCGCCAGCACGGCCGCAAAGGCCAGCATGGTCCATAGCGTGGCCGCATGCCCGAGGCCCAGCGCAAGCAGAATATGGTGCAGGTGGTCGCGCCCGGCCGAGAACGGACTGCGTCGGTCCGCGATGCGGCGGGCCATGACCGTCAGCGTATCGAGAATGGGCAGGCCGATCAGCCAGACGGCGCTCATGGGCGGCAGCACCGTGGGTTGGCCGCGGGAATCCTGCGACATCCACACGGCGAAATAGGCCAGCGTCAGGCCGAGCAGGTTGCTGCCCGCGTCGCCAAGGAACACCCGCGCCGCCGGCTGCCAGGGCAGGCGCAGATTGAACAGCAGGAACCCGGCGATGCCGGCAGCCAGGACGATGAGCAGGAAGAAGGCGTTGTTCTGGCCGGCAAGGCTCGCCGCCCAGGCCAGTGCCAGCGCGGAGACCAACCCGAGTCCGCCGGCCAGGCCGTCCAGGCCGTCTATCATGTTGAGCGCATTCACCAAGCCGACCAGGCAGAAAACCGTGAGCACGCCTCCGAGCCTTCCCGGATGAAGGTCACCGGTGCCGACCAGATTTCCGAACGAAACAATGACGGCGCCACTGGCGAAAGTCAGCAGCGACGCCACCACCAGTTGGCCGGCAAGTTTTCTCTTGGGCGCGATCTCGAAAATGTCGTCGATCATGCCCAGGCACACCATCAGGGCCATGGACACCAGCAGCCAGGGCGACACCGGGATGCCGCCAATGCAGGACGCCCCGAAAAAGCCGAGAAAGACCGCGATGCCGCCCACCAAGGGAACGGCGCGGCCATGATCTTTGCGGCCACCAGGATGATCGAGCAGGCCGAGGCGGGGCGCCAAGTGCTCTAAAATGGGTGTGGAGACCGCTGCGATGACGAAGGCGGTGGCCACGATGACTGCACTCGAGGCGGGAAGGGATAGGTCGGTCATGGCAGGGTCCGGCGCGAGCGGTATCAGGTCGGAAGTGGCGCATGTCGGCCCGGGCGTTGGAAGCAATGACCGGGCAAACGGTCATTATAGCGCCCAAGGCCCGGCGCCCTTTTCCTGAGCAGGCCACGCTAGCGCGGGCGGGAGAACATGAAAGTATTGGTAACCGGTGCGGCAGGCTTTATCGGCATGCATGTGGTCGAGCGCCTGCTCGCCCGCGGCGATGAAGTTGTTGGCCTGGACAACCTCAACGACTACTACGAGGTGGCACTCAAGGAAGCGCGGCTGGCGCGGCTGACCGGCCGCCCGGGCTTCAGCTTCGTCAGGGCCGATGTGGCCGACCGCGCCGCGCTGGCCGAATTGTTTTCGCGCGAGGCGCCCGCGCGGGTCGTGCACCTCGCCGCGCAGGCCGGGGTGCGCTATTCATTGACCCATCCCGAGCCGTATGTGCAGAGCAACCTGGTCGGGTTTGCCAATATCCTGGAGGCCTGCCGCCGCCACGCCGTTGCCCATCTGGTATATGCATCCAGTTCCAGCGTCTATGGCGGCAACGTCGAGCTGCCGTTCGCGGAAGACCAGCCCGTCGATCATCCGGTGAGCCTGTACGCGGCCACCAAGCGCGCCAACGAACTCATGGCCCACACCTACAGTCATCTGTATGGGCTGCCCACCAGCGGGCTGCGCTACTTCACCGTTTACGGACCGTGGGGGCGCCCCGACATGACGCCGTTCCTTTTTGCCGGCGCCATTCTGCGCGGCGAGGCCATCGATGTTTTCAACCACGGCTGCATGCAGCGCGATTTCACCTACGTGGACGACATCGTTGAAAGCACGCTGGGTGTGCTCGACCGCCCCCCCGCGGCGGCCGCGGACTTCGACCGCGCGCGCGCCGACCCGGGACGCAGTTGGGCGCCGTACCGGGTGTTGAACGTGGGCAACCACGACCCGGTGGAATTGATGGACTACATCCGGACCCTGGAGCAGGCCACCGGCAAAACGGCGGCGCTCAACATGAAGCCCATGCAACCCGGCGACGTCATCGCCACCTATGCCGATACCACCGCGTTGCGCGAACTGATTGGCACCGCGCCGGCGACGCCGCTTGCGCGGGGCATTGGCGAGTTCGTGCGGTGGTACCGCCAGTACTACAGGGTCTGAACTAAGGGTCTGAGGCGGGGCGGGAACTGCGGCGGCGCCGGGCTCGGGCGCCTGTGCTGCGTCAGGCGCGGTTGTAGCGGTCCTCGAAGCGCACGATGTCGTCCTCGCCCAGGTAGTCGCCCGACTGCACTTCGATGATATAGAGCGGCACCTGCCCCGGGTTTTCCAGCCGGTGCTTCATGCCCAGGGGAATGTAGGTGGACTGGTTGGCGTCGAGATAAATCAGGTCGTCGCCGCGCGTGACGCGGGCGCGCCCCGACACCACGACCCAGTGCTCGGAACGGCGGTGGTGGAGCTGCAGCGAGATGGCCTGGCCCGGGCTCACCATCAGGCGCTTGACCTGGAAACCGGCGGCGTTGTCGATGCTTTCGTAGTAGCCCCAGGGGCGGTAGACGCGGCGGTGGCTGAGATGTTCCGAGCGTTTGCCTTCGGCCAGGCGCGATACCACGTCCTTCACTGACTGGGCCTTGTCGCGGCTCGTGACCAGCACCGCGTCGTTGGTTTCCACCACCACCACGTTGTCCAGGCCGTTCACCGACAGCAGCCGGCTCTCGGCGCGCAGGTAGCTGTTGCGGGTGTCGTGCAGGTCGACGTCGCCGCGCACGGCGTTGCCGTTCGCATCCAGCTCCGCGGTTTCCCACAGCGTGGCCCAGGAGCCCACGTCGCTCCAGCCGATCTCCGCCGGCACCACCGCGGCATCGCGGGTGCGCTCCATGACGGCGTAGTCGATCGAGTCGGAAGGGCAGGCGCCGAAGCTGGCCGCGTCCAGGCGGGAGAAATCCGTTTCATCGCGGCGCTGGTTCCACGCCGCCGTGGCGCCGGCGAGGATGTCCGGCCGATAGCGCCCCAGTTCCTCCAGGTAGCGCTGCGGCGTCATCATGAACATGCCGCTGTTCCACAGGAAATTGCCCGCCGCGAGAAAAGTCTTGGCCTTGGCCAGATCGGGTTTCTCCACGAAGCGCGCCACGCGAAAGCAGCCTTCGTGCCCGAGCGCGGGCCCCTGCTCGATGTAGCCATAGCCTGTTTCCGGACTCTGCGGCACGATGCCGAAGGCCACCATGGCCCCTGCCGCCGCGGCGCGCGTGCCCAGTTTCACGGCCTGGGCGAAGGCGGCCTCGTCGCGGATGAGGTGGTCGGCCGGCAGCACCAGCAGGACCGCATCGTTGGCCTCGCCCGCCGCCAGCGCCGCGGCCGCCAGCGCCGGCGCGGTGTTGCGGGCCACCGGCTCGAGCACGATGCGGCTGGGCTGGATGCCGATTTCGGCCAGTTGCTGGGCGGCGAAAAAGCGGTGATCGTCGCTGCTCACGATGATGGGGGGCTGCGCCTGAGGCAGCGTGGCGGCGCGCAGCACCGTCTCCTGCAGCATGGAACGCTCCGAGATCAGGGGAAGAAACTGCTTGGGCAGCAGCCGCCTCGACATGGGCCACAGGCGGGTGCCGGAGCCGCCGCACAGGATGACCGGGATGATCTTGGGAGCCATGGTGAAAGCCGTCAAGAATGAACGCCGCATTGTAAGCCTTCTGGTTTGAAATCAGCGTGACGCGGCCATGGCGTCACGTCGGGCCATCATGGCGGTATCGGGGCGAATTCGTGAAATTTGATGGGTAATCCGGATGGACGCCTTTTTCGAAAGCGGATAACATCTGGCAGCAAAATTGGCCAAAGACGACAGGAGCTGCTCTCGACGGGAGCCGCTCTCCCGGCCCCAAGCCATTTCCGGCGCCTTGTAAGACCGCAGGCGACCCTCGCAAAGTTCAAAGGTTGCATTTCATGCGTTTTGCAAGACTGCCCATGCCGTTGCGCACCTGCTTGCTCGTCCTGGCGATGGCGCTGTATGGCGCGGGAGTCTCGGCCCAGAGCCTGTTCGATCCTCCCCAGAGCGGAACTAACTCGCAAAACCAGTCGTCGCCCACCAACGGGCAGGGTGGCGGCGCCCTGCAAGGCCCCTTGTTTACCCCGCGCGGCGGTGGCACTGACGGCAGTGGGCTCGGACAGGACAATTACACAGGTTCCACGGTGATAAACAACCGGCCCAGGCAGGGGAATCCCACCCAGGGTTCGGACAACGCCATGGAGCAGGGCGAGCGAACGCAGAATGCGCCGGAACGCATGCGCCCGGCCGCGCGCGAGGACCGCATCGAGTTCCAGGATTTCGTGCTGCAATCCACGGGGCGCGAACTGCCGATTTTCGGCGCGGACCTGTTCCGCCAGCCGCCGAGCACCTTTGCCCCGGTGGACAACATTCCCGTCACGCCCGATTACGTGGTGGGGCCGGGTGATGAAATCCTCATCCGCGCCTGGGGGCAGATCGACGTCGACTACAGCGCGAGGGTCGACCGCAACGGCACCATCAGCATCCCCAAGGTGGGCGTGCTGAATGTCTCGGGTATCAAGTACCAGGACCTCACGCCGTTTCTCAAAACCGCCTTCGGGCGCAGCTTCCGCAATTTCGAACTCACGGCCACGCTGGGCCGGCTGCGTTCCATCCAGATTTTTGTCGTGGGGCAGGCCAAGCGTCCCGGCACCTACACGGTGAGCTCGCTTTCCACGCTGGTCACGGCGCTGTTCGCGGTGGGCGGGCCTTCGGCCAAGGGTTCGATGCGCAGCATCCAGTTGAAGCGCGGCAACCGCGTGGTGGCGGACCTCGACCTCTACGACCTGCTGGTATCCGGCGACAAGTCCCGCGACTCGCAATTGCTGCCGGGCGACGTGATCTACATTCCGCCCGTGGGCGCGCTCGCCGCGGTCACCGGCAGCGTCAACGTTCCGGCGATCTATGAACTAAAGCCGGGCGCGCCGCTTTCCGACCTGATCCGCTGGGCCGGGGGCCTCGCCACCACGGCCGAGGGCCAAAAGGTGACCGTGGAGCGAATCGCCGATCGCAGGGTGCGCAAGGTGGAGGAATTCGCTCTGGACCGGCCGGGCATGGCGCATCCCGTGCGCGACGGCGATCTGGTGACCGTGTACGCCCTGGTGCCGCGCTTCGACAACGCCATCACCCTGCGCGGCAACGTGGCGCAGCCGGGGCGCTTTCCCTGGCGCGAGGGCATGCGCGTGCGCGACCTCATTCCCGACAAGGAAGCGCTCATTTCGCGCGACTACTGGCAGGCGCGCAACCAGGTGGTGGGCCTGGACAGCAACGTTTCGCGGTTGCTCGTCCAGCAACCCGACACCCTGCCGGGCCCCAAGCTCGGAATCTCGGACCTGCAGATGCGGCGCGAAAACGAACGCAGCAACCCGACCGTGGCCGAGGAAATGCGGCGCCGCCAGGTGGAGACCCGCGCGCTCACGCTGCTGCGCCCGGAACAGCAGGTTGAGCCGGGCAACGACCCCAGCAGGCTGGTGAACCAGATCCGGCCCTCGCTCAAGGAGGTGAACTGGGACTACGCGCTGATCGAACGCATCCAGCCCGACGACCTGCGCACCACGCTCGTCCCCTTCAATTTGGGCAAGGCAGTGCTGCAGGGCGACCCGCAGCACAATGTCGTGTTGCAACCAGGCGATGTAATCACGATCTTCTCCAAGGAAGAGATTCCCGTCTCGGGCGAAAAGCAGACGCGCTATATCCGGCTGGAGGGCGAGTTCAGTGCCGCGGGTGTCTACCAGATCATGCCCGGAGAGACGCTGCGGCAACTGGTTACGCGCGTCGGCGGCATTGCCCCGGGGGGCTACCTGTTCGGTTCCGAATTCCGCCGCGAGTCGACGCGCGTGCAGCAACAAAAGAATCTTGATGAGGCGCTGAACCGGCTGGAGCGCGACATCCAGCGGGCCGGCGTCAGGCGCGCGCAAAACGTCACAACACCCGAGGACGCGGCGTCGCTAAAGGAGCAGGCCGACGCCCAGCAGGCGCTGCTGAACAGGCTGCGCGGACTGCATCCTACCGGGCGCATCGTGCTGGCGCTGTCAGAAGACGCCGTGCCGAAGGATATTCCGGACCTCCCCCTCGAAGATGGCGACCGCTTCTACATCCCCTCGACGCCCTCTATGGTGACCGTCTTTGGGTCTGTCTACAACGAGAATGCGTATATCTATAAACCGGATCGTCACTTGGCCGACTACTTGGCCCAGGCGGGGGGGCCGACCAAAGATGCGGACAAGGGCAGCGTGTATGTGCTGCGGGCGGATGGGTCGGTAATCAGCCGGCGGCAGTCTGGTTTCTTCCTCAACAGCCTGGACCGCACGCGGCTGATGCCAGGTGACAGCATCA
>DATNCF010000430.1:0-5670 GCA_035571675.1 Burkholderiales bacterium
GGCCAGCGCGATCAGCACCAGCTTCGCAGAAGCCGGCTTGACCTGTTGATCGAACGCCCACTTGAGCGCGTCGATGCTCATGCGCGCGCCTTTAGCGTCGCAGCGACACGGTGTCGCTTTTCATCGGCGGCGGGGCCAAAAAAAGAGATAGGCACGGGCCGGCGCATCGCGGGGGATTACTCCGACCCCAACTGCTCGGCGCCGCCGATCGTCACCAACCGCTGGCGCGCGAGCACCAGCAGGGCATCAATCTCCGCCGCGTCGTAGCAACGTTGTGAGGCTGGCACCACCTTCAGGCCCACCACCGCGAGGATCTGCGCGAACCGCTCGAGATCCCCGTCCTTCCACTTGGACACGGTGGACTCGTGCACGCCGATGGCGTCAGCCACGTGCACCTGACCCTCGCGGGCCAGCCCGTTCAAGATGAGGCCGTGAAACTTTCTCGACCTTTCCAACTGGTCTACCGACAATCGCGGCAGTCCAGCACCCCGGCTGAGCGCGGTGTCAGTCATGAGCATGAACCTCGGGTTCGGCGGCGTAGCGCTCGGGGTAAAGGATTTGCAGCTCGTCGATGGCCTCCCGTCCGAAGTAGCTGACCAGCTTTTCGGCCAGTTCCGGGGATGCTTTTTGCAGGCTGCGCTCGACCCGGCTGATGTTGGTCGCGTCGGATTCCACCGCCTGGGCTACGGCGTGGAGGGTCAATTTCCGTGCTTCCCGGAGGCGGCGGAGGGGTGTCATCGCTCCAATTTTGGCGCTACACGCAACTTTCTGTCAACTGAATTTGCGTCCTACGCATGGCGTAACGCGCCAATTTTCGCCACCATTCGCACCCATGAGCCTCGGAAAAAACATCCGCTCGCTGCGCATCGCCAGAAAAATGACCCTGGAACAACTGGCCGGGCCGGCGGGCACTGATCCGACCAACCTATCCCGGCTGGAGAGGGACCGTCAGGGTCATTCCACTGCCCTACTCAATAACATCGCGGCCACATTCCACGTTACGGTTGCGGACCTTTTTGACGATAGTAGGATACAAAGCATTGTTGATAAGATCGAAGGCCGGGTCATCAGCTCGCCCGCCGACTATGTTGCCATCCCAGGAGGTGGCGACGTTTCAGAGGAAGATTACGTGGAAGTGCGCCGTATCGCCGCGGCAGGAAGCTGCGGTGGTGGCCGCCTGAACCATTTCCCGGAGGACGAGAAGCCCCTCGTCTTTCGCCGAGACTGGCTTGCCAAAAAAGGTGTGTCGCCTGCAAATGCCTTCGTCATGTACGCCGACGGGGACAGCCAAGCCGACTTCATCGTCGACGGGGATGTCGTGCTGTTCGACAAGAGCAAGGTCGAAATCCGTTCCGGCAACATCTACGCCATTGAGCATCCCGACGGGACCAAGATCAAAGAGATTTTCCGGCAGATCGACGGCGCCCTGGTGCTGACCAGCCGCAACCCCGACAAGCGCCGCTTTCCTGATGAGCGCGTGTCGCCGGATCAGGTCAGCCTCGTGCGCGTCCTGGGCGAGTTCGTGTGGCGGGGCGGTGGATGAGCGCCGGCGAGCTGCTCGGCCTCGGTCTTGCCTTCACGCTTTGCATGGTGCCCTCAGTGCTGTTCATCGGCGCGTTGGCTGGCAACGTCTTCCGCTTGCCTTTGTGGGCACGCGCAGCGCTCAGCGCGGCCTTTGCCCTGCTCATGGCAGTGGGCATCGTTTTTCACGATGGTTACGTCGAAGACCCGCAGGACACGTACCGCCTGACGGCACGCTGATCCTCCTCCCCTACCCCGTCTAACCCGCCTGCCGGCGCCCGCCGGCTGCTTCCGTGCGTCTGCAAATTGGCGCTTGACGCAAGTTCATAATTGGCGTAGCGTGCCAACTGCGCCAATTAATTTGCGTATGGCGCAAGTTACCCAAAGACGGAGAAGGAGCATACAGATGACGGATTCTTATCCGGTTTCAAAGCCGTGCCCGCAGTGCGCAAGCCCCGCCTGCGGCCCCATTAGCTGCCGGTTTTCCGGTATCCAGCACCCCGCGCCCGCTGTCCACGACTTCCGCGACTGCGGCGACCCCATGGAGAAAGTGGAGCGCCCCGCTCCGCTCGAAACCGTGCGCGGGCTGCAGATCGACTACCAGCGAGGGCGCGTATGAGCACGCACGCCTTTCCCACCAAGACTGTCGTCATCGACCGCGAGGGTACCGCGCACGCGGCTGACCACCCGGGGATGACGCTGCGGGACCATTTCGCTGCGGCTGCATTGCCCCTGCTGGCCCAGGTGCTGCATCAAACGCCGTGTCCCGAGGGCAGAACGATGGGCGAGCACGTCGCCTTGGTCGCCTACTCCATCGCGGACCGGATGCTCGAGGAACGGGAGCGTCGGAAATGAAAACCTCGCTCGCCCTGACGGCCATCGTCATCTGCTGGTGCCTCGTCAGCCACCTTGACTACCAAGACGCGCTTCAGCAGGAGCGCGAAATCATCGCCCGGATCCAGGCGCACTGCGTTGTCCGCGGCAAGCAGGCCACCAAGGACCGCGACGGTCGATGGGCCTGCACCGACTCGGCCCCGACGTGGGCCATGACCTCCCCGATCCAACCCACCAAAGGAGACAAGTGGTGAACGCACCCAGTACCGCCCTCGCGCTCGCCGGCGGCATTCCCGCCCTGCACATGGACGAGACCGAACTCTGCACGGTCCTCCAAAACAGCATCTACCCCGGCGCCAAGCTGGAATCCATCAAGCTGGTCGTTGGCTACTGCCGTGCGCAACAACTCGACCCCCTTCAGAAACCCGTGCACATCGTCCCGATGGACGTGAACACGGGGAAGAAAGACCAGAAGGGCGACGCCATCTACGAAAAGCGCGACGTGGTGATGCCCGGCATCGGCTTGTACCGCACCAACGCGGCGCGCACCGGCCTCTACGCCGGCAAGAGCGAACCTGTGTTCGGCCCCCTCGCCACCCTGGAATTCGAAGTGGACAAGTGGGTGGACGTCGAGGGCAGCGACCGGCGTAGGAAGACCAAGGAAAAGGCCAAGCTCGAATACCCGACGTGGTGCAGCGTCACCGTGGAAAAACTGGTCGATGGTCAGGTCCGCCAGTTCACTGCCCGGGAGTTCTGGATTGAGAACTACGCCACCGCTGGCAACTGGACAACGGCGCCCAACAAGATGTGGCGCAAGCGCCCCTACGGCCAACTGGCCAAGTGCGCCGAGGCCCAGGCGTTGCGCATGGCATTCCCCGATGCCGTGGGCGCCGCGCCGACCGCCGAGGAAATGGAAGGCAAGCATCTGGATGACGACGGCTACACCATCGACGTCACGCCCGCCAGCCACCGCATTGAACAGCCGACCAGCACCGGCAACGACTCCGACCCCGCCCTGAAAAATACCCAAGCCCACGGGCCTGCTGAATCGGGCGCGGGGTCGGAGCCCTCCGGGGACAAGAAGGACACCGCCAAGGGCAAGCCGCTGACCGGCGGCGCGGTGAACACGCTGCAAGCCGCGCTGCAGCGCGCCGGGCGTGGCGAGGCTGACCTCATCGCCGCCGGCTTCGGGAAGATCGCCGAGCTCACGTTCGACCGGTTCAACGAAGTCATGGACTGGATCAAGGCCAACCCGGCGACCGCCTGATGCTGCGCTTCGAAGCCGACAGCCACCAATATTTCTGGCACGACAAGCCGGTGCCCAACGTGACGCGCATCATCGCGCCGCTCACCGACTACAGCCGCGTGGATCCGCGCGCGTTGCAGCTCGCCCAGGAAGAGGGCATTGCCATCCACAAGATGGTGGAGTTGGACTGCTTGGGCACGCTCAAGCATCCCCTGCCCGAGTGGATGTACTCGCGCTTCGACGCATGGTGCCGCTTCAAGGACGAAACCGGCTTCGTGTGCCTCATGCCGGAACGGCGGATGTTCCACGAAGGCTTGGGCTACGCCGGCACGGCCGACCTGTTCTGCGTGCTGCGGAAAACAGCGCTCAATGGCGTCGTCAACCTCGACGTGAAGCGCAGCCTCTACGCCGGCCCGGCCATCGGGCTGCAAACCGCCGCCTACAGCGAGCAGTGGAACCGCCTTGAACCCAAGAACAAGGTACGCCACCGCGGCTCGATCGTGCTCAGCGACGACGCGAAATACAAGCTGACCTTATACGAGGACCGCGACGACTGGCCCGCGTTCCTCGCCCTGCTGACCTCTCACAAATGGAAGGAAAAACACTATGGCCGCAGTGCTTGAACAAGTCCGCGAGGCCCCGGCGCCGATGACGGTGTCACTCGCGATCACCCCCGACATGCTGAACCTGCTGCGCTCCGAGGAAGGCGCGCTTTCTGTCGCCCAGGGCTACGAAATCGACTGCGCCGAAATGGCGCAGCAGGCGAACCTTGAACTGCGCCGCGTGAAGGCAGCCATTCCCGAAATCAAGCGGCTGCGCGATGGCTTCCTGGCCCCGGCGAAAACCATCATCGCCAACGCCGAGGCGCTTTTCAACCCCGCGCTGAAGGCGCTGGAGCAGTCCGAGGCCGTGCTCAAGGGCCGACTGCTCGCTTTCCAGCAGGCCGAGCAGCGCCGCGCCGACGAAGAACGCCGTGCCGCTGAAGCCGCCGCGCGCCGCGCCCGTCAGGAAGCCGAGGCCAAGGCCGCCGCCGAGCGCGCGCGCGCCGAAGCGCTTGCCGCCGAGGAACGCCGCAAGGCCGCTGAAGCCGAGGAACGCCGCAAGGCCGCTGAAGCCGAAGCCGAGCGCGCACGCGCCGACGGTGACGCCAAAGCCGCCGCCGAGGCCGCGCGCCGCGCCGCCAGCGCCGCCGCCGCCGTGGCCAAAGCCGAGGAACGCGCCACCAACGTGGTGAGCAACGCTGAAGCCACGGCTACCGAACTCGCGCTGACAGCCGCCGCCACCAACATCGCGCCCGTGGCCGCGCCCACCGCCATCAGCGGCTTCAGCCAGCGCAAGAACTGGATTGCCGAACTCAGCGACAGCATCGGCACCGAGAACGCGGCCAAGCTGGAAATCGTCAAGTCCATCGCCGCCGGCCGCACCGAACTGCTGGCCCTGCTCAGCCTGGACTGGAGCGCCGCCAAAAAAATGGCGAAGGCGCTGGAAAGCAACTTCAACGTGCCCGGCTTGGTGGCGCGCAACGCCCCCATCGCCCATTCCCGGGGGTAGCCATGAAGCCGACCACTCCGACCATCGGAATGCAGGCCTGCGCGTCGTCCCTGCTCACCCACCACGGCTACGACGCCGCCACAAAGACGCTTGCCGTGACCTTCAAGCACGGCGGCACCACCTACCACTACGCGAACGTCAGCCCGGAGCAGTACGCGGCCCTGACGGGCGCCGATTCGATCGGCAAGCACTTCGCGGCCCACATCAAGGGCAAACCCGACCGCCACCCCCACACAAAGTTGTCGAAGGAACAGCAATGACCATGACCAAAGATACACGTCGCTGGTACGGAGGGCAGATCGCAGCGGCGCGCCGCGAATCCAACAGGGCCGATGCGCGGATGTTCAAGCTGCTGGACCAGTACACCGCGCGGGCTTGTCCGCTGGCACGCGGCGACATCGTCGTCATCACCAAGCTCGGACAGCGCCACTTCTACATGGTGTTCCGCGTCGATTCCGACCAGAAGGACAGCCAGCCGGTCCCGCACTGGTCCGCCGTCGCCCGTCGCTGCACCAAGG
>DATNCF010000431.1:0-10046 GCA_035571675.1 Burkholderiales bacterium
GAGCGCGCACCAAATTTATGGCCGTGATCGCCGAGGAGGATTACCCCCTGTTCCTGAAGACGCTGCCCCTGGATGTTCGCCTGCCGCCCCGCTACGAGGATTGGCGCGCACGGTTCGAGGACGAGGACCGCGCGCACAGGGCCGCGGGCCTGAAGACCCAGCACGTGCTGGTCCGTCACCGCGAGCTGGTCGGGTTTTTGAAGCGAATCCAGTTGCGGCCCACCTACGAAGCGCTGCAGACCTATGCTGCGTACGTGAGCCGCGGCGATGTCGAGCAGCGCGGTCCCGGACGCGGGGCCTGACGGCCAGGGTTCAGGCTGCGATCGGCTCAGCGCTCCGCTTCCCCTATCGCCCCGCGGCAACGCCCCATAGCGCCTGCGCCGCGGCGCGCGCCTGGCCGGTCCAGCCGCCCAGCTCGCCCTGCAGGGCGCGCAGGCGGAAGGTCCAGAAATGCAGCGCATGTTCGAGCGTTATACCCAGCGCGCCGTTGAACTGGTGGCAGTCGTAGCAGATGGGGCCGATGGATTCCTGGGCGTGCAAAGCCGCCAGCGCCGCGTCGCTTTCGACGCCGCTCCAGGCCGCGCGCCGCGCCAGCCATTGCGTGCCCTCGGCCATCTGGATGTCCACGGCCAGGCGGTGCTGCACGGCCTGGAACGAGCCGATGGGCCGGCCGAACTGGCGGCGGTTCTTGACGTAGTCGCAGGTGAAGTTGACGGCCTCGCGCATGGCCGCGCCGGCCTCCACGGCCAAGGCGACACGCCACCATAGCCGCAGCTTGGCGCCCAGGCCCGGCAGGCGGCGAGCCTTGGCCAAGTCGGGCGCCTTGCGGAATTCGCCGTGCGGGTAGGCGTAGATGGCGCGCACCGGCACGACGTCGCCCTCCCGCACTTCGACCACCGCCACGTCGTAGCCGCAGTCCACGAGCACGCTGCGCGCCAAGCGGAGGAAGCGCGCCGGCCGCGCCATGTCCTGCGCGCGCATGAGCGCGATGGGGCGCGGCAGGATTTCATCCGTGAGCTGCGGCGCCACCAGGGCCGAGGCCGCCACTTCCACGGCGGCGGGGCTGCGATAGGCTTCCTCCACTAGCAGCGCCGCTTCCAGCGGCCCGAATCCGGGCTCTCGCGCGATGTTGAAGTAGCCGCCCTCGGTGAGGTCATGGTCAAGGGTGTGCGCGTAGTGGCTGTGCACGGCCGCGCTTACATTGCCCTCTTTGGGCGGGGCGACGTGGTGCTGCATGAGGTGCGACAGCGCATCGACCAGAGCGCGCTGGTCTTCGTTCAATTCCAGGTCCATTCGTAATCCCGTTTATGCCGAGGTGGGGATACAAGGGGGCGCTGTTCAGGGAAAGCGCCCCCTGTTGCCACGCTTATGCTCCCTTGGGCAGGCCGAGGTAGCGCCCGGAAATCAGGTTCAACTGCACCTCGGTCGCGCCGGAAGCAATACCCGATACCAGCGCGAACTTGAACACCCATTGCAGGCGGCCGTCCATGCTCTCGCCCTCGGTCATGACCTCGGGCAGGAAGCTGGTGATGAAGTCCGCCACGGCGTGGTTGGCGCGGATCATGGACAGGCGCGCGATGCTGGTGAGCGCCGTGGGCGGCTGGTTGCGGGCGCGCTGGTCGATGACCTTGTACACCAGGAGGCGCGCCGCCTCGAGCTTGGCCATGCACGACGCGGCCTGCGCCTGGATGACCGCATCGTCGAAGCGCCCGCTTTGCTTCAGCAGCTCGACGGCGTGCAGCAGGCCGCGCTGCGAGTTCTCGTAGTGCGCCTGGCCCACGCGCTCGTGGTGCAGCGCCGCGGTGACCAGCTCCCAGCCCTTGCCTTCCTCCCCGAGGCGCGCCGACTCGGGCACGCGCACGTTGTCGAAAGTGGACTCGTGGAAGTCGTGGGCGCTGTACAGCCCCGGGATGGTCTTGAAGGTGAGGCCGGGCGTGTTGGTGGGCAGCATGAAGCAGGTCACGCCGCCCCTTCCCTCGGCTTCCAGCCGCGCCAGCATGAATATCCAGTCGGCCGAGTGCGCGTAGCTGGTCCAGATTTTCCGGCCGTTGATGACGTAACCGCCCTCGGGATGGCGCTCGGCCCGCGTGCGCAGCGACGCCAGGTCCGAGCCCGCCTCGGGCTCGGAAAAGCCCTGGCACCACAGCACCTTGCCCTGGGCGATGTTGTTGAGGTGAATGCGCTTCTGCTCCTCGGTGCCGAACATGATGATCACCGGCCCGGCCCAGTTGGAGCCGAGATAGAGCGAGGAGCGCGGCTCGCCCTCGGACCACATCTCCTCGGACAGGATGATGTGCTCCCAGGGCGGCGAGTCGCGGCCGCCGTAGGCGCGGGGCCAGTGGCTGACCACGTGGCCCTTGGCCGCCAGCTTGGCGTCGAAGCCGCGCGCATACTGCATCAGCTTGGGATTGGCCGGGCCGTCGTAGGCGTAGCCGTTCCACCAGTCGGCCGGCTGGTTGTCCTTCACCAGGCCGCGCAGCTCGGCGCGGTAGGCCTGCTCCTGCTTGGACCAGGAAAATTCCATTCTCGCCTCCTCAGGCACACCTGAAAAGGCATGTTAGCTCAGAGCGGCTTTTCTTTCTTCAGTGTGCGCATCATTTCGACGAAGCCGGTGTTCTCGCGCCGCAGGATGGCGTCGAGGCTGTCCTCCTCGGCGTTCTCCTGGAACATGCGCCGCGTTATCTTGACCTGCAGCGGCGGATAGCCGGCGATCTGGGTGGCGAGGGCGATTGCCTCGCGGCGCAGGTCGGCATCGGGGTAGATGCCGGTCACCAGGCCGATGCGCTCGGCCTCGCGCGCGTCGATCTTGGCGCTTTGCAGGCACAGGTTGAGCGCGCGTCCGTAGCCCACCAGTCGCGGCAGCAGACCGGTGCAGCCGCACTCGGGCATGGCCCCGAGGCGCAGGAAGGGAAACGAGAACGTGGCCGATTCGGCGGCGATGCGGATGTCGGACGCCAGGATGTGGGTCAGGCCGATGCCGATGGCCGGACCGTTCACCGCGATGATGTTGGGCTTGGACGTGGACAGCAACTGCAGCCAGTTGTGGTCGCCCTGGCCCATGGTGAGCGTGGCCGGGTGCGGCCGGCGGCCGTTCTCGTCGGGCGGCTCGGGCGGCGCCTTGATGTCGGCGCCGGCGCAATAGGCCGGTCCGTTCCCCGTGAGCACGATGGCCCGCACCGCCTCGTCGGCGTTGGCGCGCTTGAAGGCCTCGATGGTCTCGCGGATGATGGGCACGTTCCAGGCATTGCGCTTGTCCGGCCGGTTGTAGGCGATCAACGCCACCGCCCCATGCGTTTGATACTCGATGAACTGGTAGGTCATTTCCCGCCTCGATTGCGCGTGGCCAGTTGTTCGACTTCGTGGCGCACCAGGTCTTCCACGTCGCGGTGCGAGGGCTGGGGCAGGTCCACGCGCGGCTTGCCCCGCGAAGGCAGCAGCACCACGGCGTTGCCGGGCGAGACCGTGGTGCCCCACTGGTTCTCGATGCGGACTTCCAGGTGCACCTCATTGCGGCCGTCCACCTGCTTTTTGTCCGTCACCCAGGCCTTCACCCAGTTGGTGTCGCCGGTGTACACGAACCGGCGGTGCTGGCAGGTCAGCTTCCACAGCCAGCCGTCATCGCCCATCCAGTTGGTGAGGATGTTGGTCATGAAGGCTTCGCGCAGCCCGCCGTAGTCGTAGGGGATGGGAATGCCGAGCTGGTTGGCCCACTCTTTTTCCCAGTGCAGGCGCTGCACCGTGTCGGGCACATTGAGCGAATTGGGCGTGTACATGCCGGGCACTTTCTTGCGTATCTTGTACGACAGGCGGAACGCCCCCGGCGGCGTGAGCTGCATGCCCCAGCCCAGGTGCCACACGATGATGTCGCTGGTGCGCACCGGCCCGCGCACGATGGTGGGAAGCTGCTCGCCCACCTTCACATCCTCCCAGTGGCGCGGCTCGGCGCCGCGCCGCGTCTCGGCCTCGTAGCAGGCGTCGATTTCATCGAGCTGCTCCCGGGTGTAGGGCTTGGGCAGCTCGTATTCCTTCTTCTTCTCGGCCGACTTGTGGCGCTCGGCGCGCACCCAGGTGCCGCGCTGCACGGCGCACAGCTCGTCATTCTGATTCTTGTAATAGAAGCCGCGCGTCTCGTGCACGGTGCGGCCGGAGAAGGCGCTTTTCTCCTTGACCGACACGCCGATGTTGACCTTCTGCACGCGCAGGCGGTCGCGCAGGCGCAGCGGCCTCCACCATTCCCATTCCATCACGGCCTGGTAGGCCCCCAGCCCGATGAGCGGGTCGCCCTTCATCAGCGCCTTCTGCTCGGGGGTGTGCTTGGGGTCCACGGGCTCGCCCATGGTGTAGAAGAACAGCGGCGGGGCGATCAGCCCGTCCCGGACGCTGGTCTTGCCGTATTCGGGGTCGCACCACAGCGGGTTGTCGTCGCCGTGGCCCATGGCGAAGTGGCGCGTGCCGTCCCAGGTCACCTCGTAGTTGTGCGGCGTGGTGGGCAGCTTGTGGAACACGCCCAGCCGCTCGCGCAGGCGCGCAATGCCCTCGTCGGTGAGGACGCCATAGCCGGGTGGGAGTTGCTTTTCGGGTTCTGCAGACACAAGGCTCTCCAGGATGCCCGGGAAGGGGAATGCCGCGGGCGACAATGACGGGACGCGCGGGAAGTGCGGCCAAGGTTGCAGCAAAACTCGGCGGCCCCAAAATCGGCGGCCCCGGAGCGTCGGGGCAACGGTAGCATAGCGGCGGGCCGTTGCGCAATGTGAATCAGGCGTTCCTGCACATAGCACCGCCTTGCGCTAAATGCGGGAATGGCTCCGCATCCCCCCCCGGTTGCTATTAAACTCTGCACCTCAAAATCATTCTCACGGGAAAAGGGATGGCACAGCTCAAGGTCAAGTCGGAAGTCCACGGCAACGTCTGGAAAGTCACCGCCAAGGTCGGCGACCGCGTTCCCGCCGAGGAACCCATTGTCATCCTCGAATCCATGAAAATGGAAATCCCCGTGGCGGCGTCGAAGGAAGGCACGCTCATCGAGCTGCTGGTGGCCGAGGGCCAGGCCGTCGAGGAGGGGCAGGTCGTCGCAGTGCTGGAAGTGGCGTGACCGAGCCGCCGTTCCGGCGCATCCTCATCGCCAACCGCGGCGAAATCGCCTGCCGCGTCATCCGCACCTGCAAGCGGCTGGGCATTGAAACCATCGCCGTCTATTCCGAGGCCGACGCGCAGGCGCTTCACGTGCGCCAAGCCGACTCGGCCCAGTTCATCGGGCCCGCCGCCGCGCGCGAAAGCTATCTCTCGGTGGACAAACTCATGGCCGCCGCGCGCGCCGGCGGCGCCGACGCCCTGCACCCCGGCTACGGCTTCCTGTCCGAGCGGGCGGAACTGGCCGAAGCCTGCGCGGCCAACCACATCACCTTCATCGGGCCGCCGCCCTCGGCCATGCGCGCCATGGGCCTGAAGGACGCCGCCAAGGCGCTCATGGCCCAAGCCGGCGTGCCGGTGGTGCCGGGCTATCACGGCGACGAGCAGTCGGCCGTGCACCTGGCCGCCGAGGCCGAGCGCATCGGCTGGCCGGTGCTGATCAAGGCCGTGGCCGGCGGCGGCGGCAAGGGCATGCGGCGGGTCGATTCACAAGGGCAATTCGAGGCAGCGCTTGCGGGCGCAAAACGCGAGGCGGCAACCGCCTTTGGCGATGACCGGGTGTTGATCGAAAAATACCTGGCCAAACCTCGGCATATCGAGGTGCAGGTATTCGGTGACACCCACGGCAAGGTGATCCACCTGTTTGAACGCGACTGCTCGGTGCAGCGCCGCCACCAGAAAGTGCTGGAGGAAGCCCCGGCTCCAGGCATGCATGAAGCCATGCGCGCAGCCATGACCGCGGCGGCGGTGAAGGCCGCGAAGGCCATTGGCTACGTGGGCGCGGGCACGGTGGAGTTCATCGCCGACGCATCGCAAGGATTGCGTGTCGACAGATTCTATTTCATGGAAATGAACACGCGGCTCCAAGTTGAGCACCCGGTGACCGAGATGGTGCTGGGCGAAGATTTGGTGGAATGGCAGATTCGCGTAGCGGCCGGAGAGTCGTTGCCGAGGCAGCAGAATGAACTGCGCCTTTCAGGCCACGCCGTAGAAGCACGGGTCTACGCCGAAGATCCGGTCAAGAATTTCCTCCCCTCCCCCGGCAAGCTGCTGCGGCTGCGTCCGCCGGAAGCGAGCAAGGAACTGCGGCTCGAAACCGGCGTATCCGAAGGCGACACGGTCACGCCACACTACGATCCCATGATCGCCAAAGTCGTGGCGCATGGCTCTACGCGCGGCGAAGCGCTGACAAGGCTCGCGGACGCTCTATCGCACTACGAGATTGCGGGGGTACAGGCCAATGTGGCTTTCCTCAAGCGCGTGGCGGAACACGAAGCATTCAAAGCCGGCGACGTTGACACCGGCTTTATCGAACGGCATTCGGCCGAGCTGCTGCCGTCCAAGACTTTCGTGGCCGATGAGACATTGGTCGCCGCGGCCTTGCACGCAACCCTGGCAAACAGGGCGGCCGACTCGCCGCTGTTCTTCAACCGCAACAATGCCGAATTCGAAGTGACGGTCAAAACGCCGCCGGGCGGCCAGCCCGGCGCCTATGTGATCGGGCTGTCAGGCCGCGATATGCCCGCAAAAATCGGGCGCTTCGAGGACGACTATTTGCAAGCGCAGATCGATGGACGGGAGTATCACGCGGCAATAACGGCCACACCGACGGACATCACGATCATTCATCAGGGCGATTCGGTCAGGCTGCGCTACGGCCGCCTCGACTAGGCTTGCAGCGGCCAGCGCGCGTCGGCGGCGGCGCGCGACTGGTGCGATGCACCACCCAGTTCGCCCTGTAGCCGGCGCAGCCGGTAGGTGAAGTAATGCAGCGGATACTCCAGCGTCAGGCCGATGGCGCCGTGGAACTGGTGGGTCTCGTAGATGAAGCGCGCGGCGGCTTCCTGGGCATAGGAGGCCGCCATGGCGGCGTCCACCGACGCGCCGCTCCAGGCCGCGCGCCGCGTCAGCAGGCGAGCGCCGCGATGCAACATGGCGCACTCGGACAGGCGGTGCTGGATGACCTGGAACGAGCCCAGCGGACGGCCGAACTGCACCCGGTTCTTGACGTACTCCACCGCGATGTCCACAGCCTTCCCCGCCGCGCCGACGATTTCGGCGGCGATGCCGAGTTGCCATAGCCGCTGGAATTCCGCAACGCTGAGGTTGGACACGGCGGCCGCTTTGGACACATCGATGCCCTTGGCCAGTGCATAGGGATAGGCGAACTGGGATTCGACGGGCTGCACCTGCTCGGGCTTGAGGTCCACGCGCCGCACGGCCTTGCCGTCGGCCACCAGCAGCGTGCCGCCGCCGTTCAGGAAGCGCACCGGCGTGTCGAGCGGCGCGCGCGCCAACGCGAGGGGACGCCGCCCATCGGACTTGCCCAACGAAGGTCCCAGCAGCGCCGAGGCCGCCACTTCCACGCTCCAGGGCATGCCGGCCACGGCCTCGATGAGCAGCACCCCGCCCACCGGCCCCATGTCGCGCACCACGTCGAAGTAGCCCGCCTCGGCGAGGTCGCGTTCCAGTTGCTCGTTCTGCACGAAGTATTCGGCCTTGCCCACGGGCACGGTGGCGTACTTGGACAGCATCGAATCCAGCGCCTGCGCGAGCGCCGTCTGGTCGGAATCGAGATCGAGTTCCATTACGCCTCCCTCGGCATGCGCAGCAGGTTGCGGGAAATGAGGTTGAGCTGCACTTCGGCGGCGCCGGCGGCGATGCCGATGGAGGCCGTGCGCTTGTAGGCGGCGGCCAGCAGCGGCTCCTTTTCCGGGAACAGGTACTCGGACAGGAAGTCGCCCATGAACTCGCACACCATGCGGTCGGCGCACACCGCGGCGTAGCGCGCGATGTTGGTCTCGGCGTCGGCCGGGCGCCCCTTGACGCGGCCGCCGATGACCTGCAGCGCCAGCAGCCGCGCCGCGTTCAGCGAGGCCTCGCAGCGCGCGGCGCGGGCGCGGACTTCAGGATCGGCAAGGCGGCCGTCGGCGCGCAGCAGTTCCATGCCGCGGTCGAGGCCGCGCCAGGTGAGCGAGTAGCGCGGCGCGCCGATGCGCTCATTGGCCAGGATCTGCGTCACCACGCCCCAGCCCTTGTCCTGCTCGCCGAGAATGTTGCTGAGCGGAATCTCGACGTTGTCGTAGAACACCTCGTGCAGCGCGCGCGCGCCCTGCAGGCTGGGAATGACGCGCACCGTGATGCCCGGCGTTTTCATGGGCACCACGAACACGCCGATGCCGGCGCGGCTGGACCCGCCGGTGCGCGCCAGCAGGATGCAGTAGTCGGCGAAACTCGCCGCCGACGTCCATATCTTGGAACCATTGATGACGTACTTGTCGCCGCGCACCTCGGCGCGCGTCTTGAGCGCGGCGAGGTCGGACCCGGCGTTGGGCTCGGAAAAGCCCTGGCAGTAGGAAATGGTGCCCGAGGTGATGCCCTTGAGGTGCAGTTCCTTCTGCTCGGGCGTGCCGAACTGGATGAAGGCCGGGCCCACCCAGTTGATGCTCATGTACTGGTAGGCGCGCGGCTCGCCGGCGCCCCACATTTCCTCGTTCAGTATCCAGTGGTGCCAGGCGTCCAGGCCGCCGCCGCCGTATTCCTTGGGCCAATGCGGTATCAGCAGCCCTTCCTTGGCCAGGATGGGGCAGAACTTGCGCGAAAACGCCACGGTGTAGTCGCTGCCGTTGTCGTAGCGCGATTTCTCGCCCCAGTCGGGCGGCAGGTTCCTGGCCAGCACATCCTTGATGCGCTGCCGGTAGGCATTGTGCTCCTCGCTCCATTCGAAATCCATTTGCCCTCCATTTGCGTGGGGCCTCAACGGCGGTCCTGGGATCGCCTCGGCGCACTCATGATTGCTTGGCAGTGGGACCCGGAAGCCTGGTCCTTGTGCCTGTTCGTGCGGCTACTCCACCTTGGCCGCGCGCGCCAGGTCGGCCCAGCGCTTGGTGTCGCGCGCAATGTCCTGCTCCAGGTCCTCGGGCGCACCCCAGTCGGCCTCGTAGCCGCCGTTGGACCATTTCAGCGTATCCGCCTTGTAGTCGTCCGAAGTCGCCACGGTCTTCATGTCGCGGGTCAGGCGGTCGACCACCGCCTTGGGCGTCTTGGCGGGCAGGAACAGGGCGTTCCAGATGATGTAGTCCCATCCGGGCAGCGTTTCGCTCACGGTGGGAATGTTCGGATAGTTGGCCAGGCGCTTTTTCACCACGGCGGCGATGAAGCGCACCTTGCCCGCGTCGACGTTGCCCTGCTGGGTAGACGGGTTGTCGAGAATGAGCTGCACCTGGTCGGCCAGCAGCGCCGCGGCATAGTCGGCCGCGCCCTTGTACTGCACGTGCAGCATGTCGATGCCGGCCTGCTGCTTGAAGGCCTCCAGGGCCAGGCCGACGGTTCCACCGGGTGATCCGAAGGCCATCTTGCCCGGGTTGGCCTTGGCGTAGGCGATGAATTCCGGGACGGTTTTCACCGGAAGCTTGGTGTTCACCACCAGCATGCCGATGCCGAGGGCGTACTTGCCCACCGGGATGAGGTCGCGCTGCAGGTCCAGCGTGACATCCTTGTTGAATATCTTGAAGGCCGTCGCCGTGCTGCTGCCCACCCCCAGGGTGTAGCCGTCGGGCTCGGCGCGGGCCGTCACCTGAAGGGCGATGGCGCCGCCGGCGCCGGGCCGGTTCTCCACAATCATGGCCTGGCCCAGCAGCGGCTGCATGCGCTCGGCCAGCTTGCGCGCGGCAATGTCCGTTCCACCGCCCGCCGTGAAACCGACCATGATGCGGATGGGACGAGTGGGATAGGACTGGGCGAAGGCCGCTCCCTGAAACGCCATCCATACCAGGAAAAATACCGGGGCTGCTGCAAGTCGCTTCATATCCATCCTCCTTTGAAGGGATAGCGGCGGAAAGACGGAGGGCTTGTTATGTCGGCGGCCCCCGATCGGTGCGAGCCACGTTAGCACGGCGATGAAAAAAATGCCAAGC
>DATNCF010000432.1:0-2588 GCA_035571675.1 Burkholderiales bacterium
CGCGCGCCGTGGAACTGCTGCGCCGCACCGGCATCCCCGAGCCCGAGCGCCGCTTTCACAGCTACCCCCACCAGCTTTCGGGCGGGCAGCGCCAGCGCGCCATGATCGCCATGGCGCTGGCTTGCCGCCCCAAGCTGCTCATCGCCGACGAGCCCACCACGGCGCTGGATGTCACCGTGCAGGCGCAAATCCTCGAGCTGCTGCGCGACCTGCAGCGCGAGTTCGGCATGACCGTGGTGCTCATCACCCACGACCTCAACATGGTGCGGCAGTTCGCCGAGCGCGTGGGCGTCATGCACCGCGGCAAGCTGGTGGAAGTGGGAGCCACCGAGGATATTTTTGAGAAGCCACAACACGACTACACCCGCGCCCTGCTTGCGAGCCGCCCACAGCGCATGATCGATGCCCTGCCGGCGGACGCGCCGGTGGTGGCCGAGGCGCGCGGCCTCGGCGTCACTTTCGACATCAGCAAGGGCTGGTTCGGCCACAAGCCATTTCACGCTGTAAGAGAGCTGAACCTGCAGTTGCGCCGTGGAGAAACGCTGGGCGTGGTGGGCGAATCGGGTTCTGGCAAAACAACACTAGGGCTGTCTTTGTTGCGCCTTCTGCGGTCAAGCGGAGAAATAATGTTCGAGGGTCAGCGCATTGACGGCATGGATCAGCGCTCCCTACGTCCGCTGCGCAAGAACATGCAGATCGTGTTTCAGGACCCGTTCTCTTCGCTCTCGCCCAGGCGCACCATCGACCAGATCATTTCCGAAGGCCTGGCGCTGCACTACCCGGAGGACAGCGAGGCCGAGCGCAAGCGGCGGGTGGTGGAGGTGCTGAACGAGGTGGGACTGGACCAGAACATGCTCGGCCGCTACCCGCACGAGTTTTCGGGCGGGCAACGGCAGAGAATTGCCATCGCACGCGCAGTAGTGTTGAAACCGAAATTAATCGTCCTGGACGAACCAACAAGCGCACTAGATGCTTCTGTACAACGGCAGGTGCTGGAACTGCTGGTGCAACTGCAACGCGACCACGGGCTCGCCTACCTGTTCATCACCCACAACCTGGCGCTTATAGACGCCATTGCACATCAGGTAATCGTGATGAAGGATGGAGCAGTGGTTGAAGCCGGTGAAGCGGAAGCTGTATTGAGCGCACCATCGCATGCATATACAAGGGAATTGCTTTCAGCAGCGGCGTTGGCAGCGAACTGATCGGTCAAATACCTATTACAATTTCGAGAATTTTTAAAGCTTTGCACGAGGCCCTCTCCTCCGGAGAGGGGTGGTCCGTGCAGCCGCTTCCCTCTCCCCACCGGGGAAAGGGACCGAGGGAGAGGGGTAACGAGAAAGAGCCCCCCAGATCAAAAGGATTTATCTAATGGGTATTCTGTCTGGCAAGAAAATTCTGGTCACTGGCGTGCTGAGCAATCGCTCCATCGCCTACGGCATCGCCCGCTCGGCTCACCAGCAAGGCGCCGAGCTCGCTTTCACCTACCAGAACGAACGCTTCCTCGACCGCATCACCGAGTTCGCCGCCGATTTCAACTCCAAGCTCGTCTTCCCCTGTGACGTGGCCAATGACGGCGAAATCGAGGCGCTGTTCGCCAACCTGGGCAAATTGTGGGACGGCCTCGACGGCCTGGTGCACGCCATCGCCTTTGCGCCGCGCGAGGCCATCGCCGGCGATTTCCTCGAAGGGCTGTCGCGCGAAGCCTTTCGCATCGCCCACGACGTGTCGTCCTACAGTTTCGGCGCGCTGGCCAAGGCCGCGCTGCCCATGATGAAAGGCCGCAAGGCCTCGCTCATCACCCTCACCTACCTCGGCGCCGAGCGCACCGTGCCCAACTACAACACCATGGGCCTGGCCAAGGCCAGCCTCGAGGCGGCGGTGCGCTATCTGGCCGGCAGCCTCGGGCCGCAGGGCATTCGCGTCAACGGCATCTCGGCCGGCCCCATCAAGACCCTGGCCGCGGCCGGCATCGCCGACTTCGGCAAAATCCTGAAATACGTGGAACAGAACTCGCCGCTGCGCCGCAACGTGACCATCGAGGACGTCGGAAATGCCGCGGCCTTCCTGCTCTCGGACCTGGCCTCGGGCATCACCGGCGAGATCACCTATGTGGACGGCGGGTTCAATACCGTCGTGAGCGGCGTGCTGTAAGCCGCTTCGTCACCGGTCAGCGGCGTGCTGTAAGCCGCGTCGTCACCGGACAGCGGCGTGCTTTAAGCTTCCTAGTTACGGGCTGTAAGCCGTAAGCCGCGTCGTCACGGGTCGGCAACGACCTCCAAGCTAGTTTCCCGACTCCCCCGGCACAATCGTCAGCGTCAGTATCTGCGATCCGCGCAGCACGCGCGCCTCGCGGGGCACGCCGATGGTCTCGCTGCCCAGCAACCGCGCCAGCGCCGCAATGCCCGTGGCGTCGCGTCCACCCAGTTCCAGCAGCACGTCGCCCTCGCGCAGCCCTGCTTTGGCGGCCGCCTTGCCCGGCTCCACCTTGAGCACGTGCACGGCGCGCTCCTCGGTGAGGTCGAGCCGGCTGAGCGCCCGACGCGGCAGCCGGATGTCGGCGCCGGCGATGCCGATGAAGCCGCGCT
>DATNCF010000433.1:0-2472 GCA_035571675.1 Burkholderiales bacterium
CGGCCCGCCGCATTGGCCATGGGCATCACCGCAATTCCAGGGCGGCCAGAACATTTTCCAACCGGGAGCGCCATGTCTGCGTGTCCAGGGCGACCGCGGCGGCCCGCGCGCCTTTTTCCGCCAGCCTCCCCGGATGGGCCAGTTCCTCGCGCAGGGTGTTTCCCAGATCATCTAGACGGGACATCGAGTAGAACCCCACGCCACCGTCGTCGCCGAAAACCTCGCGCGGAAAAGCGCTGGCATTGGTCATGCAGTACGCACGGTTCACCGCATAGTTGAAAAGCCGGTCGTTCGCCCCGCCGATATAGGACGAGGAATCGAGGCAGATTCTGGACATGCCGGCCATGGCCAGCAACCCACCGTAATCCTTGCTGTGGGGGTGCAGCACCACGTTATCCGGCAACGCCACCTCCGACCAGCCCTCGCCCAGCACATGCACAGTCGTTCCGCCCGACGCGGCGGCCCGCACAAGCTCCAGACGCGAACGATTGCGGATGAAATTGTCCACGAGCATGAGCACATCGACGATAAGCGGCGGAACCGGCTCCCGGCCGAGCATGCGCAGCGTGTCGCTGGCCACCCGGTGCAAAGCGACGTCCGGAGCGGCCAGGGCGGCGTCGGCCACGCAGTCGAGCACCTCGCCGCCGGGGGCGCCGCGCCAATACCTGTCCAATTTCGCCGGCCACAGGTTTCCGGCATAGAGTACGTCAATGGTGCGCTCTGGAAACGGCAATGCCCTGGTGTTTACCGCCCGGGCCGCGGGCGGCACGAACAGGGTGGCGAGCACCTTCTTGTCCGGATAGACCAGCGATACCTGCTCAGCGCCGTTCCGGTCCGACGCGCCCAGATAGAGACGCGAGGCGTGCATGGCGGGAATCGGCTGGAACCAGGGCTGATCCAGCATCAGGCCAAGGTAGGCCATGTCGGTGGCGTCGAATATGTATTGACCCTCCGCCGACCCGTCCCAGACCCTCAGCCCGGACAATCCACAGCCCCACCCGCACAAATCGATGGCGAGGGCGCAGGGACTGTCCAGCAACATCCGGTACAGATCCTTGCGCTCGTCTTCGGTCGCCTGGGTGGGCTCGCCAAAGGCGCATTCCAGGACTTCATGCCCCAGCTCGCGCGCGGCCTCGATGATCCCGGCGTAAATATTGCTGTAGTAGCTTTCGACCTCGCGGTGAATGCGATGGGAAACAAGCAAGAGAATGCGCAAGACCGGGATCCTTACCTCAATGCGGACGCATCTCCTCGGCGCAGATCAGTTGCGTTTCTGCGCCAGCCTGGGCGTCTGCGTCACCACGTCGCCGCACTGCGCCCGGTTGCGCAGCGCGTGGTCCATGAGCACGCAGGCCAGCATGGCCTCGGCGATGGGCGTGGCGCGGATGCCCACGCACGGGTCGTGGCGGCCGGTGGTCTCCACCTTGACCGGGTTGCCGGCCTTGTCGATGGAACGGCGCGGCAGGCGGATGGAGGACGTGGGCTTCAACGCGATGCTGACCACCACGTCCTGGCCGCTGGATATGCCGCCCAGCACGCCGCCGGCATGGTTGGTGAGGAAGCCCTCGGGCGTCATCTCATCGCCGTGCTCGCTGCCGCGCTGCTCCACGCTGGCGAAGCCGGCGCCGATTTCCACGCCCTTGATCGCGTTGATTCCCATCATCGCTTGCGCGAGATCGGCATCGAGGCGGCCGTACACCGGCTCGCCCCAGCCCACCGGCACGCCCGAAGCCACCACGGTCACCTTGGCGCCCACCGAGTCGCCGTCGCGGCGCAATTGGTCCATGAAGGCGTCCAGCGTGGGCACGATGTCCGGGTCGGGCGAGAAGAAGGTGTTCTGCCCCACCACCTCCCACGACTTGAAGTCCAGGCGATGCGTGCCGATCTGCGACAGGTAGCCGCGAATCTCCACGCCGTAGCGCTCGCGCAGCCATTTGCGCGCAATGGCGCCGGCCACCACGCGCACCGCGGTCTCGCGCGCCGAGGACCGTCCGCCGCCGCGGTAGTCGCGGATGCCGTATTTCTGCCAGTAGCTGTAGTCGGCGTGGCCGGGCCTGAAGGTCTCGGCGATGGCCGAGTAGTCCTTGGAGCGCGCATCCTCGTTGCGGATGATGAAGCCGATGGCCGTGCCCGTGGTCCTGCCCTCGAAAATGCCCGACAGCAATTCCACCGTATCCGACTCGCGCCGCTGGGTGACGTGCCGCGAGGTGCCGGGCTTGCGCCGGTCGAGGTCGCCCTGGATGTCGGCCTCGGACAATGCCATGCCCGGCGGGCAGCCGTCCACCACGCCCCCGAGCGCCGGGCCGTGCGATTCGCCGAAAGAAGTCACGCAATACAGCGTGCCGAAACTGTTGCCGGACATCGTATTCCCTGTGTGCTGCTGCTGTATCGACGGAGCGCGGGCGCCTACTCGTCCTCTTTTTCCGGCCAATCCTTGATATAGGCCTTGAGCATCTTGTTCTCGAAGCTCTT
>DATNCF010000434.1:0-8866 GCA_035571675.1 Burkholderiales bacterium
CACGTTGGAGGTGGTCATGAACGCGGACGAGTTCGAGGCGGCACTGCGTCAGGAAGGCAACCGGCCACGCCATAGCCTGCTTTGCGCTTGCTATCGTCCAGCCAGCGATAGAAGAATGTCCGTCGTGCCCTGGGGATCGGACACCATGGCGTCGTGGCCGGTGGCGAGCTCGACCACTGGCCAGCCCAGTTCGCGCGCGCGGCGCTCCGATACGTCCATGAGCTCCATGCGCGGCGCGGTGCAGCGCACGTAGGTCACGGGCAGGCCGTTGCCGATGGGAAGCGCAAGATTCACCGCGCATTCCATCAGGCTCACCGCTAGCGGCGTGAGCCTCGCCTTCACCCATTCGGCGTCGGCCGGGTCGAGCACGCCGAAATATCCGGGACGCGGCGGCATGAAGCAAGGCACGCCGCCCACGTCGCGCGCCTGCTTGAGCCGCTCGGCATACACCTCGGGCGGCATGCGGTCGCGCAGCGGCATTTCGCCCGACTTGGGCACCAGCGCGTCGAAATACACCAGGTGGCGGAACGGCGCGGGGTTGCGCTCGGCCGCGGCGGTCAGGGTCATGCCGCCGAAACTGTGGCCTACCAGGATGACACCGCTCAGCCCTTCGGATTCCACCAGGCCGAACAGATCCTGAGCGTACACACTGATGTCTAGGCCGGGGCGCAACAGGTGCGCGCGTTCCCCGGAGCCGGTGTGCGTGAGCACGTGAACGGCGTGACCGGCGGCGCGCAGGCGCTCGGTCACGCGCTGCCAGCACCAGCCGCCGTGGTAGGCGCCGTGGACCAGTACGTAAGTAGCCATCGCGTAGGCTCCTGTGTGGGATCAGTTCAACTTTACCTTCGCCACCACCGGCTTCCAGGTGTCCACGTCGCGGCGGATGATGCTCACGAAATTCTCCGGCGTCGACGGGAAGTCCACGTAGCCGAAGAATTTCAGCTTGGTGAGGATTTCGGGTTGCTTGATGGCCGCGGTGATGGCGGTGTTGAGCTTGGCCACCGCATCGGCCGGCGCATCGGGGGGCGCGGCCAGGCCGAACCACGATCCGTAGTCGAACGGCACGCCCTGTTCCCGCACCGTGGGAATGTTGGGGATGAGGGGCGAGCGCTCGCGGCCCGTGGCGCCGAGCACCACCACCTTGCCTGAGTCCACGAAGGGGCGGAAAGCACCGAGCGTGGCGAGAGCGACGCTGGCTTCCCCGCTGGCGATGGCCGGCATGTACTGTCCCTGGCCCTTGTAGGGCACGTGCAGCACGCTGATGCCGGCCTTGTCCGCGAGCATCAACATGGCCAGGTGTCCGGCGCTGCCCACGCCGTTGTTGGCGAAATTCAGCTTGCCCGGGTTGGCCTTGCCGTATTCCACCAGGCCCCGGATGTCCTTGAAGGGCAATCCGGCATTGGCCACCAGGGTCATTTCGAAGGCGTACACCCCGGCCACGGGCACGAAGTCCTTCACCACTTCCATCTTGAAATCGGGCTCTTCCAGCGGCACCACCACCACGTTGGAGCCGTCGATGCTGGACAGCAGGTGGGCGTCGCCGCGCGCGCTCTTCAGCTCCAGCAGGCCGAGGCGGCCGCTGGCACCCGGCTTGGCCTCCACCACGAAGGGCTGGCCCAGGGTTTTCTGCGCTTCCTGGCCGATCATGCGCAGCAAGTCATCGCCGCCCGAGCCGGGGGGATAGTTGTAGATGACGCGGATGGGCTTGGTGGGAAAGCCTTGCGCCAATGCGCCGCTGCTCAGCAGCGCCGTTGTGGCCAGGCCCGCGGCCGCCAGGCACGCCGCACCCAACAGGCGGCCGGTTTTTTGCATGGTTTGACGCATGGTGTCCTCCTCCGTCTCGCGTTGATTTTCGGCTCGATCCGATCACTTTGCCGCCACGCTCTTCAGGAAATCGGCGATCACCTGGTTGAAATCCAGCAGTTGCTTCACGTCCCAACTGCGTTGGGGATGGTCGGGCGGTTCGGCCAGCGATGCCCGCAGGGCGGCCTCCGACTCGGCATTGGCGATCACCATGCGGCCCACGCCGGCCATGACGTACACGCAGTCGAAGCGGCCCTCGTCCAGGCCCTGCTGGAAATAGCGGCGGTTCTGCTCGATTTCCTCCGGCGTGGGTCCGCCCGTGCTTCCGTCCGGAACCGCGGGGTGGGTGCCGATGGCGATGAACTTCATCCGGTTGCTCCTTCCTACGCCGCTTCCGGCGCGGCGATGGCCGCGGCGGGGAACTGCAGCACCAGCACTTCCAGGCCGCCGGCCCCGGCGGCCAGCGTGGCCTCGGGCTCGTCGGCCGAGATGAACGCCGTGGACAGGGTGGGCATGTCCTTGCCGTCGATGAGCATGGAGCCCTGCGCCGCCACGCAGAACGTGCCGCCGCGCTGCGGGGTCATGGGCATGGGCAGGCGCGCGTGCGCGGGCAGGCGCGCCAGCCAGGCCGCGAGGCCGCTGTCGTCGGGCACGATGATGTCCTCGATGCGCGGCGAAGCGAGGGCGGCCAGCGCATTGGGGTCGGACAATGCCGGCACGGACAGCGTCATCTGGCGCTTGGCGAGGCCCTTGCGCATGCTGTCGCGCATGGCGGGCAGGAACTGCGAGCCTTCCTCGGACACGGCGCGCAGCGTCAAGTAAGCGAGGCCCGAATCACCGGCGACCACGGGACCATAGCCCGATTCAGGCGAAGCATAGTGAATGGTGAACGGCGCGAGGGGATGCCGGCCCAGCAGTCCGGCGCCGCGGAACACCACCTGGAACTGGTGCTGGCGGTGGAAATGGGTGTCGAGCACGGCCTTGGCGCCCTGCTCCACGGTGAAGGCCTGCGGCGAGGGCCGCTTGCCGCCGAACTCCTGGAAATACGTGCAGACGTCTCCCCAGAATGTTTCCGTGGCGAAGGACTTCATGTCCTGCCGCGCCTGCTCGTAGGTACGGGCCAATCTCATCGCCTGCTCTCCTTTGCCGTGTTCTATGCCCGGCCTATGCGCTCAGGATACAGCGCCGCCAGGGATTGTTTCAGCCCTTCCTGCCAGGACATCCGGCTGGGTCCGGTGAGGGCCTTTCTTTTTTCCGTGTCGATCCGGTTGCCGCGCGAATCCCCCTCGGCGTGGCGCAGGGTGACGCGCGCGGGCACGCCGAGCAGGCGGCCCAGGTACGCGCACCATTGCTGCACCGTCACCGCCTCGTCGCCGCCCCAGTTGACGATGGTGGCGGGCACCGAGGCCGCCGCCAGCAGCGGCTCCAGCATCCACAGGATGTCGCTTGCGTGGATGGGATTGTAGGGGTAGGGGTCCCAGCGCGCTTCCACCGGCCGGCCCTCGGCCAAGGCGCGCGCGTGCATCAGCGGCAGCCCGCCGTCGGCGCCGTAGGCCGAGTTCATGCGCGCGATGGTGACCGGCAGGCCGAACGAGCGCGCGCAATAGCGCGCCACGCCCTCCTGGGCGATTTTCGAGACGGGATAGGGCGGCGAATGGGGCGACAGCGAATCCCCGAGCGCGTCGGTTTCGCGGTAGGCGTGCCATGGGTCGGCGTGCGGCTTGTACACCGAGCAGGTGGACATGACCAGCGCGGCTTTTGCGCGCCGGCAATGCGCCAGCAGGAAGCCCGTGCCCTCGGCGTTGACGCGCAGCGCCTGGTCGTAGTCCGAAGGCACGTAGGCCACGGCCATGTGCACGACGTAGGTGAAGTCCCCGGGCAGGTCGCCGAACTGCCCCGAGGCGAGATCGATGCTGCGCGTGGTGACGCCCAGCGCATGGATTTTCCTGCGCGCCGAGTCGTCGCCGAAGCGCGCCATGCCCCATACCTCGTTGTCGCGCGCGAGCGCGCGCGCCAGGCCATGGGCAATGCTGCCGGCGGGGCCGGTGATGAGGATTTTCTCGCCCTTGAGCATGCGCCGCGCGACTCCCTGCCGGGATATAAAACAACCATGGTGGCTCGGGAAAGTATAGCCACTAACCCGCGCGCGGACCGGCATAGCAGGCGCGGAACGCCGATGGCCGGCGTGTATACTGCCTGCGCCACTCCGACGGCACGTGTCTGCGACACGCTCAACATGTTGCATGCTGACGAAACAAGCGCAGCGCGCCGAGGGTTGAGAGCTATTGCCTGCTCCCCTGTGTCCAAATGGTGCAGAATCGCGGGCACTTGAGAGCGGAGCGGTGATACCGCTGGGGGAGGAGAATGCAACCACTTTCCGATAAGCCATACGAATTCAACCAGCGCGACCGCTTGGTGCAGCCGCCGGCCCTGACGCCGGACTACAAGACCAGCGTCATGCGCTCGCCCAGCCGCGCGCTCATTTCCATCGAGAACACCCTGTCCGAAATCACCGGGCCGGTGTTCACGGCCGCCGAGCTCGGACCCCTGGACAACGACCTGACGCGCAACTACGCCAGGGACGGCCTGGCCATCGGCGAGCGCATCGTGGTGCACGGCTACGTGCTGGACGAGAACGCCCGTCCCGTACCCAACGCGCTGGTGGAGGTGTGGCAGGCCAATGCCGGCGGCCGCTACCGCCACCGCAACGACGGCTACCTGGCGCCGCTCGACCCCAACTTCGGCGGCTGCGGCCGTACGCTCAGCGACGACAACGGCCATTACTTCTTCCGCACCGTGCGCCCCGGCGCCTATCCCTGGCGCAATTTGGTGAACGACTGGCGGCCGGCGCACATCCATTTTTCGCTGAGCGGCCAGGGCTTCGCCCAGCGCCTCATCACCCAGATGTATTTCGAGGGCGACCCGCTCATCGCCACTTGCCCCATCGCGCGTACCATCCGCGACGAGGAGGCCCTGCGCCGGCTGATCGCGGCCCAGGACCGCAGCGCCTTCGTGCAGTTCGACTCGCGCGCCTACCGCTTCGACATCGTGCTGCGCGGCAAGCGCGCCACGCTGTTCGAGGACCGCGTCCAGGGAGGAAAAAAATAATGCTGCCCCCCGATTACTTCGCGCATGCCCTGAAGGAAACCGCGTCCCAGACCAGCGGGCCCTTTGTCCACATCGGCCTGGCGCCGCACCTCGTGGGCATCGGCGGCGTCAAGCCCATCGGCTCGAACAAGCTGGCCGGACCCGGGACCAAGGGTGAGCGCATTACCATCGAGGGCCGGATTTTCGACGCCTCGGGCACGCCGTTGCGCGATGCGCTGGTCGAAATCTGGCAGGCCAATGCCGCCGGGCGCTACAACCATCCCGCCGACCGGCAGAAAAAGCCCCTGGACAAGTCGTTCCGCGGCTGGGGCCGCACCTGCACCGACTTCGAGACGGGCCTGTTCACGTTCGAGACCGTCAAACCGGGAGCGGTGGAAGGGCGCAACGGCGGCGTCATGGCGCCGCACGTGAGCTTGTGGATCGCCGCGCGCGGCATCAACATCGGGCTGCAGACCCGCATGTACTTTCCCGACGAGGAAAAGGCCAACGCCGCAGACCCTGTGCTGAACGGCATCGAATGGGTGTCGCGGCGCAAGACCCTGGTGGCCGTGCTGGAGCAGCGCAAGGGCAAGCCGGTGTACCGCTTCGACATGCGCCTGCAGGGCGCGGATGAAACGGTGTTCTTCGACGCCTGATGGTCGTGCCGCGGGCGGCCTCCCGCCCGGGAGTCCGTGGCAATTTTTCACATACCGCTCCTTTGTCGCGTTGACAGGCCTCGGGCGTGAGGCCAATGTACTCAAATGAGGTCGAGCACGAGAATCACGCTGCTGGTGTTGGGATGGATGTGGATGGCAGGCGGCATGGCCGCCACGTTCACGGGCACGGTCACAGAGGTGAGGGACGGCGACACGCTGACCGTCGCCGTGGACGGCCGGCCCTTGACCGTGAGCATCGCGGGCATCGACGCGCCCGAGCTGCGCCAGCCCTTCGGCATGCAGTCGCGTGAGTCGCTGAACGTGCTGTGCCTGCAGCGCACGGCGGTCATCCGCTCCCCGGGCGCTCCCGCAAGCGGTGCTGAAAACGCCGGCCGCGCGAAGGCGATCAAGGGCAGCGTGGCATGCGCCGACGAGGACGTGGCCAGCCACCAGATCAGGGCCGGCATGGCGTGGGTGACGGGGCGCGGCGACCGCCGCGCCCCCTTGTACCTGCTGGAGGACGAAGCGCAGCGCGCGCACGCGGGGCTGTGGATCGACAAGCAGCCCGTTCCGCCGTGGACGTGGCGGCGCATGAAGCACCGGTGACCTCGCTTTTCCGGGCCGCCGGCCCGCGGTCTCCTCCAGCACGCCCGAGGGCCCGCGGCTTTCACGGCGAGGGCGAAATCGAGCTGGCGGCCACCACCGACGGGCGCATATTCGACTACGACCTGCGCATTGCCGACGATGCCGGCAATGCCATGCCCGACGGCGCCGAGGGCGAGATCACGGTGCGCGGGCCGGCGCTGTTCCTGGGCTATGCCGACGCCGCGCAGACCGCCGAGGCCTTCGACGCGCACGGCTTCTTCCACACCGGCGACCTGGGTGTTGCGGCCGGCGAGGCGCTCACCGTCACCGGACGCAAGAAGGACCTCATCATCCGCGGCGGCGAAAACCTGTCGCCCAAGGAAATCGAGGACGTGCTGCACACCCATCCGGCGGTGCGCGAGGCGGCGGTGGTGTCCATGCCGCACCCGCGCCTGGGCGAGGGCGTGTGGGCCTACGTCATCGCCGACGGCGCCCCGCCCACCCTCGCGGCGCTGCTTGAGCATTGCGTGGCGGCCGGGCTGGCCAAGCAGAAGGCACCCGAGCGCCTGGAAATTGTCGCCGACCTGCCGCGCACCGCTTCGGGCAAGGTGCGCAAAGACCTGCTGCGCAAGGACATCGCGGCGAGAATCGCCGCCGACGGCAAGTAACCGGCGCCGGATCCCGATCAGCGCAGCACGATGGCGGCCGCCGCGGCCAGGCCGCAGGCGGCCGTGGCCGCGAGTATCCACAGTTCGCGCCCGGTCCATCCCAGCCACGCGGACTTGGCGGGCTGGTTGACCATTTTCCAGGCCGGCGGCGCGGGCTTGCCTGCCGGCGCGGACTTGTTCGGGGCGGGGGCATGGAGGTTGAGCGTGGTGGTGTACTCGTTGAACGCCTCGTCCATGCCGCTGCGCGTCGCGAGCAGCTGGGTGGCTTCCATGGAGTCGAAATCACGCGAAATGGCGATAACCGGCGCTTCGTCGATCACGTCGGCGCTCTCGTTCTGGCGCGTGCGCGGCACCGGCTGCGCGAGCATTTCGTTGCGCGTGTCGTTGCCGATGAGCTGCGGCGGGGGCGGAACGAGCAGGGCACGGGCCGCGTCGCCGGACTGCGGGGCCGCGAACTGGCGCGCGCATTCGCGCAGGTCCGCCGCCACCGCGGCCGCTCCGGCGTAGCGCTGGTCCACGGTCTTGGCCAGCATTTTCGCCACGATGTAGTCCAGCAGCTTGGGCACATCGCGGTTGACGGCGCTGGGCGCGGGCGGAACGAAATTCACGATCTGGTACATCAGGCCGGAGAGGCTGTCGCCCGAGAAGGGCGGAGCCCCCGCCAGCATTTCGTACAGGATCACGCCCAGCGAGAAAATGTCGGCGCGGTGGTCGGCGCGCTTGCCGATGACCTGCTCGGGCGAGATGTACTTGGGCGAGCCCATGAGCGTGCCGGTCTGGGTCTGCACCTCGGCCGAGCGCATGCGCGCGATGCCGAAGTCCATGATTTTCACCGGCCCGTGGTGCAGCACCATGATGTTGGCCGGCTTGATGTCGCGGTGGATGATGCCGCGCTCGTGAGCGAAGGCCAGGCCGTCGGCGACCTGGGCGGCGATGTCCACGGCCTGCGCGACCTTGATGCCGCGGCCGTCGTTCATGAGCGTGCGCAGCTCCACGCCTTCGAGCAGCTCCATGGCGAGGTAGGCCCGCTCGCCGCTGTCGCCGATGTCGTAAATGGTGACGATGTTGGGATGGTTGAGGCTGCCCGCGGCCTTGGCTTCCTGGTGGAAGCGCGCCTCGTATTCCTGCCTCTCGGCGGGATCGATGGACATGTCGATGGTCTTGATGGCCACGGTCCGGCCGAGCTTGGGATCGGTGGCCTTGTACACCACGCCCATGGCGCCGTGGCCGAGTTCCCCGACAATTTCGTAGCGTCCGATTTTGGGAATGGCCATGTGCGCTCCTCGCGGCGCCTTATTTCCGCGCGGCCTTCACGCTGCGGAACACCGGACCCCACAGCGGGTGGCCGGCTTCGGCGGGCGAGAGTTCCAGGCCGGGGTTCAGGTCCAGGGCCTTGCGGAATTCATCCCGGCATTGCCGTTCGCGCGAGGTGACGCACCAGGTGAAGGCCAGGTATTTGTGCGCCTTCACCTGTTCCTCGCTGGTCAGGCCCTGGTCCAGCGATGACTGCAGGTTCCTGGCCGCGTCGGCGTAGCTGCCGTCCTCGTACTGTTTCACCCCCAGGGACAGCGCCGCTTCGCCCTTGCTGGGCTGGAACATGCTCTTGACGCTCTTGACGGGCGCCGAGTCGCAGGCGGCCAGCGCCAGGACAATGCTGGCGGCGAAAATCAATCGGCGTGGGTCTTGCATGGGGTGCCTTGGTGGGTTACTGGAAACGGTGCTGGATGCGGATTTCTTCGCCGGACTTGGCGCTGACGCTGATTTCATAATTGGGGAAATCGGCGTTGCGGATCTGCACCACGTGCTGCCCGGCCTCGAGCTCAAGGTGCTTCAGCGGCGGGCTGACCCCGCGGTTCTTGCCGTCCACGAAAACATTCCCCCAGGGCTGCACGGCCAGCGTGACGGTGGCGGCGCCGGCCTTGGCGGCCGGCTTCTGGGCGCGGTCGGCCGTCGCGCCCTTGGCGGACGCGCTGGAAAGCTGGGTCTTGGGTTGGGCCGCGGCAGGGGGTGCGAGCGCGGCGCTCCCGTCGGGAGCGTCGGGCGCTCCGCGCAGGCCGCGCAGGACCA
>DATNCF010000435.1:0-6709 GCA_035571675.1 Burkholderiales bacterium
CCTGCGGTGGCCAGAGTCGCGGCGCGGCGCGCCGCCGCGGCGGCCCCGGCCGGAACCGCGGCCCCGGCCGAAGGTGCCGCACCCGCTGCCGCCGCACCCGCCACGCCGGCACCGGGCACGCCCCAGCCGGGCTCTTGACCCGCTCGACAAGGTGCGCGTGAAACGCTCGCCTGACGTGCCCCTGGCTTCATCGCTGCCCGGCTGAGCCGTGGAGGTTCAGTCCCATTACGACCTGGTGGTGGTCGGCGGCGGCATCAACGGCGCCGGCATCGCGCGCGACGCCGCCGGGCGCGGCCTGTCGGTGCTGCTGGTGGAGCAGGACGACCTCGCCTGCGCCACCTCGTCGGCCAGCACCAAGCTCATCCACGGCGGGCTGCGCTACCTCGAATACTTCGAGTTCCGCCTGGTGTCGGAGGCCCTGGCCGAGCGCGAAACCCTGCTGCGCATCGCGCCGCACGTGGTGTGGCCGCTGGAGTTCGTGCTGCCCCACGAACAGCACCTGCGACCGGCGTGGATGATCCGCCTGGGACTGCTGCTCTACGACACCCTCGGCCACCGCGCCTGGCTGGGCGGGCGCACCAGCCTGCCCAAGTCGCGCCGCGTGGCGCTGGCCGGGCCCCACGGCGCCGCGCTCAAGCCCGAGTTCACCACCGGCTTCGCCTATCACGATTGCTGGGTGGACGACGCGCGCCTGGTGGTGCTGAACGCGCGCTCGGCCGCCGCGCTGGGCGCGCACATCCTCACCCGCACGCGCATGAGCGCGGCCATGCGCCGCCGCGACGGCTGGCACGTGACCCTGGAAGACAACTCGCCGCACGGCCCGCCGCGGCCCGAGCGCGAGGTCACGGCCAAGGTGCTGGTCAATGCCGCCGGCCCGTGGGTGCAGCAGGTGGTCGAGCACCGGCTGCTCACCGAGGACGGCCAGAGCCTGGCCGGACGAGACAAGGTGCGCCTGGTCAAGGGCAGCCACATCGTGGTGCCGCGCCTTCATGAGCAGCGCCACGCCTACATCCTGCAGAACCGCGACCGGCGCATCGTGTTCATGATTCCCTATGAGCGCGAGTTCACCCTCATCGGCACCACCGACGTGGGCGTGGACAGCACCGTGCTCGACGCGCCGGCCGCCATCGCCGGCGACGAGACCGCCTACCTGTGCGAGGCGGCCAGCCGCTATTGCGAGCGCACGATCACGCCCGCGGACGTGGTGTGGAGCTACAGCGGCGTGCGCGCCCTGCACGACGACGGCCGCAGCGATCCCTCGGCCGTGACGCGCGATTACCACCTGGCGCTGGACGATGACGGTCCGCCGCTGTTGTCGGTGTATGGCGGCAAGATCACCACCTACCGGAGGCTGGCCGAGCACGCCCTGGCCAAGCTCGCGCGCTGGTTCCCCGGCACGCATGCCTGGACGCACTCCCGGCCGCTGCCGGGCGGCGAGTTCAGCGCGGCGGGTTTCAACGGCCTGCTGAAGCGCCTCATCGAGCGCTATCCCACCCTGCCGCCGCTGTACCTGGCGCGCCTCGCGCGCCGCCACGGCTCGCTGGTGCCCGAGGTGCTGGACGCCGCCTCCTCCCCGGACGACCTCGGTCCCCACCACGGCGGCGGGCTTTACCAGGCGGAACTGGAGTACCTGGTGAAGCACGAGTGGGTGCGCGTGGCCGACGACGTGCTGTGGCGGCGCACCAAGTGCGGCCTGCACATGAGCCCCCTCGAACGCCTGCTGCTCGCCGACCGGCTGCTCGACCTGCTCTGACCGGGCCGGGTCAAGGGCACGGCGTCACGGCTGCGGCTACCACGGCTACAATGGACATTCCCCATGACGCTGCCCTTCGGGAGCCTCCGCATGTACCGGAAAATCCTGGTGCCCACCGACGGCACCGAGCGCTCGCTGGACGCCATCCGGCAGGCCGTGGACCTGGCCAAGAGCCTGGGCGCCGCCCTGCTGGTGCTGCACGTGCGCTCGCCCATCAACACCATGCACCACGTCGAAGGCGGCGTCCTGTCGCGCCTGCAGCGCACCGAGGTGTTGGCCGAGATCGAGGCCGAGGAGCGCGCCATCCTGGAATCGGCCGGCAAGCTGGCGGCGGACGCGGGCGTCGAGCACGAAGTGGCCTTTGTGCGCGGCTATTCGGTGTACGAGACCATCCTGCGCGTGGCGCGCGAGGAGAACTGCGACCTCATCGTCATGTCCTCGCACGGCAGGCGCGGCCTGGCCGGGCTGCTGCTCGGCAGCGAGACGCAGAAGCTGCTCACCCACTCGGACAAGCCGGTGCTGATCGTGCGATAGGCAGGCTGAGGAGAATTTTATGAGCCAGCTCGAAACGTTGACCGATCTGGTCAGAATGGCACGACACGGCGTGGCCTTCACCGGCGCCGGCATCAGCACCGAGAGCGGCATTCCCGATTTCCGCAGCCCCGGCGGGCTGTGGACCAAGCACACGCCGGTGATGTACGACGAATTCATGTCCAGCCATTCGGCGCGCGTCAGCTCGTGGAAACTGTCGGCCGCCATGTACAAGGAGTGCTCGGCGGCGCGGCCCAACGACGGCCACCTCGGTCTCGCCGAGCTGCAGCGCCGCGGCCACCTCATGGCGGTGGTGACGCAGAACGTGGACGGCCTGCACCAGGACGCGGGCAGCGAACCGGTCATCGAGCTGCACGGCACCAACCGCAGGGCGGCCTGCCAGCGCTGCGGGCACACCTGGCCCTACACCGAGGTGCTGGCGCGTTGGGAAGCGGGCGAAGCCGACCCCACCTGCGCCGACTGCGGCGGGCCCATCAAGTCCAAGACCATTTCCTTCGGCCAGCCCATGCCCGAGGACGAAATGCGCCAAGCCGCCGACGTGTCGCTGCAGGCCGACCTCTACCTCGCCATCGGCTCGTCGCTGGTGGTGGAGCCGGCGGCCTCCTTCCCCCGCCACGCCAAGCGCGCGGGGGCGAGCCTGGTCATCATCAACAACCAGCCCACGCCGCTCGACGACATGGCCGACCTCGTGATCCGCGAGCCTATCGGCGCCACCATGCGCGCCCTGCTCGGCCGGCTCGGTTACTCCATCCGCACGCAGTAACAAGAACGCACTTCCAAAGGACCCCAATGCAATTCAAGACCATCCGGCTCGACGTCGCCGACCACCTCGCCACCCTCACCCTCAACCGGCCCGACAAGCTCAATGCCCTGTCCGTCGAGCTGCTGCTGGAAATGGCCGAGGCGCTCAAGCACGTTCTTTCCACGCAGGACATCCGCGCCCTGCTCATCACCGGCGCGGGCCGCGCCTTCTGCACCGGGGCCGACCTCTCCGATGCCAGCCCGCCCATCAAGCTCAACCCCAACGATCCGGAGCAGCGCCTGCGCGACTACTACACGCCGGTGTTCCACCTGGTCATGGACATGAAAATCCCCACCGTCGCGGCGGTGAACGGCCCCTGCGCCGGCGCCGGCATGAGCCTCGCCATGATTTGCGACATCACCTTCGCCGCGCGCTCGGCCTACTTCATCCAGGCCTTCGTGAACGTGGGCCTCGTCCCCGACAACGGCTCAAGCTGGATTCTGCCCCACACCATCGGCCCGGCCCGCGCCAACGCATTAATGTTATTGGGGGACCGGTTGCCCGCAGAGACGGCCGCCGAGTGGGGGTTGATCTGGAAGTGCGTGGACGACGACAAGTTGATGGAAGAGGCGGGCGCCGTTGCGTGCCGGCTGGCCAACGGCCCGACCATCACCTACGGGCAGATCAAGAACGTGGCGCGGCTGGCGTGGAAGAACAGCCTGCGGGACCAGATAGCGCTGGAAAGCGCGACACAAAACATCGTGAGAGCTTCCGAAGATTCACGCGAAGCGCGGGCGGCATTTGTAGAGAAGCGTAAGCCCAAGTTCACTGGGAAATAAAGCTTCGTTTGATTCCCCTTTGACGTTGCCCTCTCCCGGTCCGGCGAAACGTTGTGCCAAGGAAACGGCACAGTGAAGCCGGACCACTGCGGCGCCTTCGCTGCCCCGTTGTCCTTGGGGCCACGCTCCGGCGCCGCACCCCTCTTCCTGGGGGAGAGGGGCTCGATGGTGCCAGGGCTTTCACCTTCCCCAGTGGGGAAGGGCCGGGGATGAGGCGAGCCGAATCAGCCGAACATTTCCCGCAGCTTGTTCTTCTGCACTTTGCCCATGGTGTTGCGAGGCAATTCCTCAACCACGTGCACGCGCTTGGGCACCTTGTAATTCGCAAGGCTCGCTTTCATCTTGGCGATTATGCCAGCGGAGTCCAGCGTTGAACCTTTCTTCGGTACGATTACTGCGACAACGGCCTCGCCGAAATCTGCATCCGGAACCCCGATTACCGCAGACTCCTCAACTCCCGGCAATTCGTCCAACGCCAACTCGATTTCCTTCGGATAGACGTTATACCCGCCGGAAATGATTAAATCCCTTGCCCGACCGGATATGGAAATCCACCCGCCCCAGGTCCATGTCCCAACGTCGCCGGTCTTGAACCACCCATCCTCGGTGAATTCCTCCTTCGTCTTCTCCGGCATGCGCCAATAGCCCTTGAAAACGTTCGGCCCCCGTATCTGTATGTCGCCGGGCATGTCGAAGGGCATGGGCTTCAGGTTGGACCCGACCACGCGCAGCTCCACGCCCGGCAAGGGCATTCCCACCGTTCCCCCGCGGCGCTCGCCGTCATAGGGGTTGGAGGTGATCATGCCGGCTTCCGACATGCCGTAGCGCTCGAGGATGGTGTGGCCGGTGCGCTCGCGGAAGGCCTCGAAGGTTTCCATGAGCAGCGGCGCCGAGCCCGACACGAACAGGCGCATGCGCGCGCAGGTTGCGCGTGTCAGCCCGGGCTCGGCCAGGAGGCGCACGTAAAACGTGGGCACGCCCATGAGCAGCGTGGCGCGCGGCAGGTCGGCGAGGATGGCGCGGGCGTCGAACTTGCGGTGCATGAGGATGCGCGCCCCGGCCAGCAGCAGCGGATGCAGCGCCACGAACAGGCCGTGGATGTGGAAGGCCGGCAGCGCGTGGATGAGGACATCCTGACCGGTGATGCGCCAATGCAGCCGAAGCGTCTCGGCGTTGGAAGTGAGGTTGCCATGCGTCACCATGGCGCCTTTGGAACGACCCGTCGTCCCCGAGGTATAGAGAATCACGGCGAGGTCATCAGATGAACGCGGCACGGTGGCGAATTCGGGGTGGCTTTTCCCCGCAGCCTCGGAGAGGCTGCCCTGGTTTCCCTCACCCAACGTCAACAGGCGCACGCCGGGTTTCTCGGCGAGCAGCTTTCGGAACAGATTTTCAGCTTTTGGGTCGCAGACGACGACCCGCGGCTCGGCATCCCCGAGGAAATACTCCAGCTCGCCCTGCTTGTAGGCGGTGTTCAGCGGCAGGAAGGCCAGGCCGGCCCTCAGCGTGGCCAGGTACAAAAAGAACGCCTGCGGCGATTTCTCCACCTGCGCCGCCACGCGGTCGCCGGGAGAAAGGCCCAGGCCCGCCAACACTTGTGCGTAACGCGCTGTTTCCCGCTCCAGGTCGGCGTAGGTATGGGAACGGTCCCCGTCCTGCAGGAAAATCGAGCCGCTGTGGCGGGGGAAATCGCGCGAAAAAAAGGCGTAGGCGTTCATGGTTTTTGGGGCTCGGCCGGCGCCGGATGGCTCCGCCCGGGGCCCGTACGGGGCAGCTACAAGGCGGGTAGAATGGCCGTTCATCCTATGAGGGGCTCGCCATGGCGTCAAGCCGGCCCACCCACGCACCCAGCCAGCCTGCCCAGGCGGCTCTCAGCATCAGCATTGTCTCGGACGTGGTCTGCCCGTGGTGCTTCATCGGCAAGCGCCGCCTCGAGGCCGCGCTCAAGCTGTACCGCGAGCGGTTTCCCGGCCGGCCCGAGCCGACGGTGGCGTGGCGGCCGTTCCAGCTCAGTCCCGACATCCCGGCCGGGGGCGTGGACCGCGAGGCCTACATGAACGGCAAGTTCGGCAAGGAGCGCATCGCCGCCATGCACCAGCGCATCGAGGCCCTGGGCCGCGACGTGGGCATCGAGTTCGGTTTCGGCAAAATCAAGCGCCAGCCCAACACCCTGGCCGCGCACGCCCTGATCGAATTGGCGGGCACGCACGGCGTGCAGAACGATCTGGCCGAAGCGCTGTTCCAGGCCTACTTCACGGAGGGCCGCGACTTGAGCAATCCCGATACCCTGCGCGAGCTGGCCACCAAGGCGGGCCTGCCGGCTGACGCCGTGGAGCAGAGCCTGACGGAACAGGCGCGGCAACATGTGAAGGGACACGAAGACCAGGCGCGCGGAATCGGCGTGCAGGGCGTGCCCTTCTTCATTTTCAACAACCGCCTTGCCGTATCCGGTGCGCAGGAGCCCAACACCCTGCTCGATGCAATGATCGAAGCAGAAAAGGAACCCACCGCGGCTTAAGAAGACCCACGGGGTAGGATGCTAAAACCAGGAACGCCCGAATCTCCATTCAACCCGTCCCCCAACAACACCCAGTGCTACAAAGAAACATTCACGAGGAGACACATAATGAGTACGCTTGCTTCGGTTGCTACGCCTGCCGGCCCCTGGCAGCACATCCTGTACGACCAGCCCGAATCCAACATCGCGCGCATCACGCTCAACCGCGTGGAAAAGCACAATGCCCAGGACACGCGCTTCCTGTATGAGCTGAACGCCGCATTCGACCGCGCCGCCCAGGACCCCGAGGTGAAGGTCATCATCCT
>DATNCF010000436.1:0-4441 GCA_035571675.1 Burkholderiales bacterium
GTTGACCAGGATTCCGATGGACTGGCCGAAGGCCGACTCGGCTTCGGCAATGAGCGCGTCCACGCGCGCGCCGTCGCGCACGTTCAGCACCGCGCCCTTGCCTCCAAACGGAGCCAGCGCCGCGCTGATGCCGTCGGCGCCTTCCTGGCTGGTCGCCGTGCCCAGCACCTTGGCCCCGGCCTCGGCCAGCGCCAGCGCGATGCCGCGGCCGATGCCGCGCGAGGCGCCCGTCACCAGCGCGAGTTGCCCCTCGAGCGGCTTGGTGGCGTGATCGGTCATGCGGACGCGCCCCCGAACACCGCCAGCCCCGCATCGAGCCCCGCACGGTCGGCCATGGCCAGGCCTTCCACGCCCGGCGCGATGCGCTTGGACAGCGGCCCGAGGACCTTGCCCGGCCCGGCTTCGTACACGTGGGTGGCGCCGTCTGCAGCCATGGCCTTCACGCACTCGGTCCACAGCACCGGGTGGTCGGCCTGGCGCACCAGGACGGCGGCAATGTCGGCCGGCGCGGCATGCTTGGCCGCGTCGACGTTGTGAATGACCGGAATGGCCGGCGCATTCATCTTCACCCTTTTCAGCGCCTCGGCCAGACGCAGCGCCGCCGGCGCCATGAGCGAGGAATGGAACGGCGCGCTCACCGGCAGCGCCACGGCGCGCTTGGCGCCTCTGGCCTTGGCGGCCGCGATGGCGCGCTCCACGGCCTTGGCGTGGCCGGCGATCACCACCTGCCCCGGGGCATTGAAATTGACCGCCTCCACCACTTCGCCCTGCGCCGCCTCGGCGCAGGCGGCGCGCACGCCGTCATCGTCCAGTCCCAGCAGCGCGGCCATGCCGCCCTGCCCTTTCGGCACCGCGTCCTGCATGGCCTGCGCGCGCAGGCGCACCAGCGGCAGGGCGTCGGCGAACGACAGCACCCCGGCCACCACCAGCGCGGTGTACTCGCCCAGGCTGTGCCCGGCCACCATGGCAGGGGTCTGGCCGCGCAGTTCCTTCCAGGCGCGATAGGCGGCATAGCCCGCCGTGAGCATGACGGGCTGGGTGTTCACGGTGAGGTTCAGCTCTGCGGCCGGACCTTCGGCGAGGAGTTTGGCCATGTCCTGATGAAGCGCGTCAGATGCTTCCGCCAGCACATCGCGCACGGCCTTGAGGTCGCCGTAGCCGTTCAACATGCCCACGGCCTGTGAGCCCTGGCCGGGAAAAACTATTGCAAGCTTCACTACTTACTCCTTATGGTGATTCGCTCGCGCTTTCTTCCCTCTCCCACCGGGAGAAGGACCGAGGGAGAGGGTCAACGAGAAGATTTTGTCGTAAGAATAATTAGTATTCGACCAGCACCGCGCCCCAGGTGAAACCGCCGCCCACGCCTTCGAGCAACAGCTTATGCCCCGGCTTGATGCGACCGTCGCGCACCGCCAGGTCGAGCGCCAGCGGCACCGACGCTGCCGAGGTGTTGGCGTGTTGGTCCACGGTCGTAATCACTTTCTCTTTCGGCAGGCCAAGGCGCTTGGCCGTGGCTTCCAAAATGCGCACGTTCGCCTGGTGGGGAATCATCCAGTCCACGTCGGCGGGCGCGAGCCCGCATTGCGCCAGCGCTTCGCGGCCCACTTCATCCAGAACGCGCACCGCGAACTTGAACACGGCCTGGCCGTCCATTTTCAGGAAGGGCGTGCCGATGACCTCGCCGCGGCTGACGTTGCCCGGCACGCACAGGATGTCGGAATAGGCGCCGTCGGCATGCAGCGCGGTGGCCAGGATGCCCGGCGTGGAATCCGCTTTCAGCACCACGGCGCCGGCGCCGTCGCCGAACAGCACGGCCGTGCCGCGGTCGTTCCAGTCGAGAATGCGGGAGAACACTTCGGCGCCGACGACCAGGGCGCTCCTGGCCGATCCGGTGCGGATGAACTTGTCCGCCACGGTCAGGGCGTAAACGAACCCCGAGCACACGGCCTGCACGTCGAACGCGGGGCAGCCTTTGGCCCCGATCTTGTGCTGCAGCAGCGCGGCGGTGCTGGGGAAAATGACATCGGGCGTGGAGGTGGCCACGATGATGAGATCGATGTCCGAGGCTGACATGCGCGCCGCCTCGAGCGCCGCGCGCGCCGCTTCGGCGCCGAGGTCGCTCGAGGTCTGGTTCGGTTCGGCGATGTAGCGCTGGCGGATGCCGGTGCGGGCGCGGATCCACTCGTCCGACGTGTCCATCTGCTTCGCCAGGTCGTCGTTGCTGACGCACTTGGCCGGAAGGGCGCTGCCGGTACCGGCGATGCGCGACCAGGTCATTTCGTCTCCCTTTTGATCCATTCGGGCGTTCATGCCGCCCCCGCGACCGCGGCAGGCGTGGTGAAGCGCCGGGTGATGCGCGCGAGCACGTCGTTGCGCACTTCCTCGGCCGCGCGTCCGATGGCGTTTTCAAATGAATACGCGTCGGCCGAGCCGTGGCTTTTCACCACGATGCCGCGCAGGCCGAGCAGGCTGGCGCCGTTGTAGCGGCGATGGTCGAAGCGGCGCCGAAAGGCGTTCAACACCGGCAGCGCCACCAGCGCCGCCAGCCTGGTTGCCAGGCCGCGGCTGAATTCCTCCTTCAGGGCGTTGCCCAGCATCTGCGCCACGCCCTCGGCGGTTTTGAGGGCCACGTTGCCCACGAAGCCGTCGCACACCACCACGTCGCACTTGCCCTTGTAGATGTCGTCGCCCTCGACGTTGCCGATGAAGTTGAGGCCGCTCGCGCGCAGCAGCTCGGCGGCCTGCTTCACCACCTCGTTGCCCTTGATGGCTTCTTCGCCGATGTTGAGCAGGCCGACACTGGGGGCGTCCTTGTGCTCCACCGCCGACACCAGCGTGGCGCCCATGAGCCCGAACTGCAGCAGGTGCTCGGGACCGCAGTCCACGTTGGCGCCGAGATCGAGCATGTAGGTGTAGGTGCCCTTGATGTTGGGCAGCAGGGAAACGATGGCGGGACGGTCGATGCCGTCCAGGGTCTTGAGCACGAACCGCGAAATGGCCATGAGCGCGCCGGTATTGCCCGCGCTCACGCAGGCATCGGCCTCATTGGACTTGACCAGGTCGATGGCCACGCGCATGGAAGAGCCCTTCTTGCTGCGCAGGGCCACGGCGGGCGACTCGTCCATTTTCACCACCTCGGCGGCGTGGCGCACGGTGATGCGCTCGCTGGCTTCGGCGCCCAGCCGGTCAACCTTGGTCCGCAACCGGTCGAGCTCGGCGCGGATGTCCTGCTCCAGCCCCACCAGGATGACGCGGGCGTCGGCGTTGGCGGCGAGGAAGTTCATCGCCGCCGGCACCGTCACCGGCGGCCCGAAATCCCCGCCCATGCAGTCAACGGCAACGGCAATGCGCATCGGACCGCTCCTCCGCGATCAGCACCGGCGCGGCGCCGGTGCGCCCGCCGTGCATGCCCATCGGTGCATGCCTGTACTGTACGCCGCCCTGTGCACGCCTATGGCGCGCCCGGACTCAGGCCTGGTCGTCCTTGCTCTTGACCACTTTCTTGCCGCGGTAGTAGCCGCTCGGGCTGATGTGGTGCCGCAGGTGCACCTCGCCCGTGGTGGGCTCCACCGCCAGCGACGGCGCGGTGAGGAAATCGTGCGCCCGGTGCATGCCGCGCTTGGACGGCGACTTCTTGTTTTGCTGAACTGCCATGTTCTACTCCTTGTCCCAAAATCATCAATTCTCGCGGCGCTTCGACTGCCTCAGCGCCGCCAGCGCCGCGAACGGCGATTCGGTTTTGCCCTCTGGAGACTCCTGCGGCTCCTCCGCGGCGGCGATCTCCACCGTCGCGCACAAATCATGCGCCGGCACCATGGGCAGAAGCAGCATGGCTTCGTCTTCCACCATCCCCGCCACATCCATGGCCGGCCCCGCCAGCACGCGGTCTATGTCGTCCTCGGCGCGCTCGATCGCTTCGATCGACGAGGCCAACTCCAATTCGGTGCTGACTGATAAATTCACCGCCAGCGGTTCCAGACAACGCTGGCAGGCCATCTCGCCCTGGCCGGCGATTTCCAGCCACAAGGCCGGTTTGCCGCGCTGGTTCAGGCCTCCTTCGAGGCGATAATCCAGCCCCTCGGTGCGGCAGCCCAATTCCACCAGCCGGGTCAGGCGGCCACCCGGCACGCGGCCGTTCAATTCCCCTCCGGTGCGTGCGAACTGCGGGCCGTCGATCTGCGCCCGCGCCTGCTTGCCCGTGCCACCCGTCATGCCAATACCTTCGCGAGTAACCCGGCATGATATTATGAAAAGCCTTGTTTTGTCAAAGAATATTCCTTTGAAGCTGGTTCTCGCCTCGACGTCCGTCTACCGGCGCATGCTGCTGGAAAAGCTGCGGATTCCCTTCGCGGTAGACCGTCCCGAGGTGGACGAAACCGCCCTGCCCGGCGAGGCGCCCGCCGACCTCGCCCTTCGCCTGTCGCGGGCCAAGGCGGCGGCG
>DATNCF010000437.1:0-6823 GCA_035571675.1 Burkholderiales bacterium
GCGGACGGCGCGGTGCGCTGGATGAATTGCCGCTGCTTCCCCATACGGGATGAGCACGGCCATTGCCGCAGGCTGGTGGTGGTGTCCGCCGACGTGACCGAGCAGCGCGCGGCGCGCGAGCGGCTGGACTTCCTCGCCTATTACGATGAGGTCACGGGGCTGCCCAACCGCCACCTGTTCGAGCTGCGCCTGGCCGAGGCGGTGCAGGCGGCGCGGGCGCGCGGCGGGAAGCTGGCCGTGGTGGTGAGCGACATCGACGGGTTCAAGAACATCAACGACACGCTCGGCCCGGCGGCCGGCAACGAGCTGCTGCGCCAGGTGGGCACGCGCCTCGCCGATGCCGCCAGCGACGACGCCGTGATCCGCGCCGCCCGCATCGGCGCCGATCAGTTCGTCGGGCTGGCCACCCGGGTGCGCCCACGCGAGGAAATGGACCGCCACATGCAGTCGGCGTTGAGAGCCATTTTCGGCAAGCCCTTCGTCGTCGAGGGCAGCGAACTGCGCGTCGCGGCGAAGCTAGGCATCGCCATCTATCCCGACCATGGGGGCGACGCCGTCACCGTGTTCCGCAATGCCGAGGCGGCCCTGAAGAAGGCCAAGGCAACGGGCGAACCGTACCTGTTCTTCGACGAGAAGATGACCCAGCAGGTGGCCGCGCAGCTGGCGCTGGTCAACAAGCTGCGCCGCGCCCTGGAGCGCTCCGAGTTCGTGCTGCACTACCAGCCCAAGGTGGAAATCGATTCGCGGCGGGTGGTGGGAGTGGAGGCGCTGCTGCGCTGGAACGATCCGTCCAGCGGCCGCCAGGTCCCGCCCGCCGAGTTCATTCCCCTGCTCGAGGACACCGGCCTGATCGCGGAGGTGGGCGCGTGGGCCATAGGGCAGGCGGCGCGCGACCAGGAGATTTGGCGTGCGAGCCTTCCGGCCGGAACGCCGCCGCCGCGCGTGGCGGTCAACGTCTCGGCCATCCAGCTTCGCCGCGGCGATTTCGTCAAGACAGTGGAAGAGGCCATGGGAGCCGCGGCCCCGGCCGTGCAGGGGGCGGCGGCCCCGCCCGCGCAGGCCGCCATCGACCTGGAGATCACCGAGAGCCTCATCATGGAGGACTTCGAGGGCAACGTGGGGAAGCTGCGGGCGCTGCGCGCCATGGGGGTGAACGTGGCCATCGACGATTTCGGCACCGGCTATTCCTCGCTCGCCTACCTGGCGCGCCTGCCGGTGGAAACGCTCAAGATAGACCGCTCTTTCGTGGACGCCATGCTGGGCGATCCCAACATCATGACCGTGGTCACCGCAATCATGACCCTGGCGCACTCCTTCGGCCTCAAGGTGGTGGCCGAAGGGGTGGAGACGGAGCGGCAACTGCATTTGTTGAGGCTGCTGCGCTGCGACCAGATGCAGGGTTACCTGTTCAGCCGGCCGGTGCCGGCGGAGCAGATTCCCGCGCTGCTGAAGACGGGAGGTCCTGAGAAACCGGTGACATGAGAGGAGGTGGTGCCGCATGCAAACAGACAAGGAAGGAGCGACCGGGATGCGCGGAACACTCTTGACCGAAGGACGCGAACGGCGCTTGGCGCGCATGTACAGGGTCGCGGTGGCCGTCAACGAGGCCATACTGCGCGCCCGCTCGAAGGAGGAGCTTTTCGACCGCGCCTGCGGCATAGCCATCGACAACGGCTACGACCTCGCCAATGTGCGCCTGATCGAGCGCGACACCCTGGCGCTGGTGTCGGTGGCCTATCGCTACGCGCGCGAGGATGCGCGCGACGCGCATAAAGTGCCGCTCTCCGCCGATGTCTCCAAGCCGGGAGGGCAGGGGCTGTTCGGCCGGGCTTGCCGCTCGGGGCAGACACAGGTCGCCAACGACTACGGAGCCGCGGCCCGGCCCGGGTCGGCGCAGGAGAACATGGCCCGGCGCTTCACGCCGGGCTCCGGGGTGGTCTTCCCTCTGCGCTGCTCGGGAGAGGTGGTGGGCGTGTTCGCCCTGCACGACGCGGCGAAGAACGCTTTCGACTCCGAAATGGTGGCGCTGCTGCAGCGCGTGGCCGACAACATCTCGTTCTCGCTCGACGCCTTCCAGCGCGAGGAGCAGCGTCAGCGTTCGGAAAAGGAACTGGCCTTCGAGCGCGACCTGCTGCGCGGACTGATGGAAAACATGCCGCAGCACATTTTCTTCAAGGGACGCGACATGCGCTATCTGCGCGTCAACTATCTGATCGCCAGGGACCTGCGGCTCGACGATCCGGCCGAGGCTATCGGAAAGCGCATCGGCGAACTGCTTCCGTCGAAAAGGTCGGAGGACATCGAGGCCGATGAGCGCCTGGTCATGGAATCCGGCAAGCCAATCATCGGCAAGGAAGAGCACTTCCAGATTCCGGGCTACCGCGAACAATGGATATCCAAGACCCTGGCGCCGATCCGCGGCGCCGGCGGTGAGGTCGGCGCCATCGTGGGCATCGCGCACGACATCACCGCGCGCAAGGAGGCCGAGGCGCGCATCCAGTACCTGGCCACGCACGACGGACTGACCGGGCTGCCCAACCGCACCATGTTCGGCCAGGTGCTCGAACTGGCGGTGAAATCGGGGCAGCGCTACTCGCGCAGCTTCGCCGTCATGTTCATCGACCTGGACCGGTTCAAGATCATCAACGACACGCTGGGCCACGCGGCGGGGGACGTACTGCTGAAGGAGATCGCGGCGCGCTTCTCGGGCTGCCTTCGGGCGGGCGACGTGCTGGCCAGGCTGGGAGGCGACGAGTTCGTGGTGCTGGTGCAGGAGGTGACCGACGCCGCGCAGGCCGGCGTGGTGGCGCGCAAGATCCTCTCCGAGGCCATCAAGCCGGTGACCATCCTCGGGCAGGAATGCCGGGTCACCGCCAGCGTGGGCGTTTGCCTGTACCCGGACGGCGGCTCCGACGAGCAGGCGCTGATGAAGAACGCCGACTCGGCCATGTACGTGGCCAAGGAGGAGGGCAAGAACAATTTCCAGTTCTACGAGCCGGGGCGGCGCTCGCCGTCGCTGGAGCGCATGACCCTGGAGGCGCACCTGCGCGTGGCGCTGGAGCGCGGCGAGTTCCTGCTGCATTACCAGCCCAAGGTGGACATGCAGGGCCGCATCACCGGCATGGAGGCGCTGCTGCGCTGGCGGCAGCCCGAGATGGGGCTGCTGCAGCCGCTGCAGTTCATCGCGCTGGCCGAGGAGACCGGGCTCATCGTGCCCATCGGCCGCTGGGTGATGCGCACGGCCTGCGCCCAGAACGCCGCCTGGCAGAAGCAGGGGCTGCCGCCGCTGTGCATGGCCGTGAACCTGTCGCCGCGCCAGTTCCATGACCCCGAACTGATCTCGGACGTGGCCGCGGCGCTCGCCGACACCGGCCTGGAGCCGCGCTGGCTGGAACTCGAGATCACCGAGGGCATGGTCATGCACGATATCGATCGCGCCGCCCGGCTGCTCGAGGCCATCAAGGAACTGGGCGTCAAGATCGCGCTGGACGACTTCGGCACGGGCTATTCGTCGCTGGCGCAGCTCAAGCGCTTCCCCATCGACACGCTGAAAGTGGACCGTTCCTTCATCCGCGCGCTGCCCAATGACGCCGAGGACAAGGCCATCACCGCCGCCATCCTGGCCATGGGCCAGAGCCTGTCGCTTACCATCGTGGCCGAGGGGGTGGAGACCCCGGAACAGGAAAGCTTCCTGCGTGCCCACGCCTGCGACCAGATGCAGGGGTACTACTTCGGCAAGCCGGTGTCTCCGGACGAATTCGCCGCGTTGCTGCGCCGGCAAGCGCAGCAGACCGTCGTGCACATGGCTCAGCCGTCCCGCGGCTAAAGGACGGGAAGCCGGCCGCGCCTAGGGGCGGGGGGCGATGGCGTCCAGGGCCTCGTCGATGAGGCGCTCTTCCTGGGGGCGCACCAGGCGCGTCGCCTCCCGGCCGTCGCGCAGGAACACCAGGGTGGGCCACAGCTTGACGCCGAAGGACCGTCCCAGCCGCCGGCCGCTGCCGTCCTCCACCTTGATGTGGCGCACGCCGGCGTGCCGCGCCAGCGCCGCCGCGATGCGCGGCTGGGCGGCGCGGCACCAGCCGCACCACGACGCGCCGAACTCGACCACTGCGGGTCCGGCCAGGGCGTCCAGCTCGGCGCGCGTGGGTTCGTGCCCGGGTTCGCTCATGGTTGCGGATTTCACTCAGGTGTTCAGGGTATAGGCGTTACGGCGCATGGCGCCTTTCCGGAAGCATGCAGACACGAGGGCACATTAGCGCATGAAGCCGCGGCCTGACAACGGGCCGCCCGAGCATTGCGGTGTAGGGATGCCGCTACCTGCTTTAGGCATGCCGGCCGCTGGCGCGGGTCCTGCATGCATGCCAGCCTGTGGGTACTACCATTGGAGGAAACGATGAGCGCCATCCTTCCCCCCGCCCGGGGGTCAGCGGGAGAGTCCGGTTCCCGAGCATCGCAGCCGGCCGTCACGGGAAAGATGGATGCGGTCACGGACAATCCGCCAGATGGTCCCCGGTCCGGGTGGCGAAGCGCGGGGACGGCGCTTCTGCGCAAGGGCGCGGACCCGGGCTTGCGGCTGCTGGCCCAACGGCCTTTGTCGGCGGTGGCGGGCGCCCTGGCCCTGGGCTTTCTGGCCGGACGGCTGATGCGCTGATCATGGAAAATCCCCTGCTTGCCCTCGAGAAGGCCGCGCTGTCGTCGCGCCAGGTGGTGCGCGATTTCGTCCAACTGTTCGCCATCGAATCGCGCCTGGCTTCGCACGCCGCCATTCGCGTCACGGTGTTCGGGGTGCTCTCGGGCACGCTGCTCGCCATTGCCTGGATGCTGTTGTGGATGGCCCTCGCGGGCCACCTTGTGAACGCCTATGACTGGACCTGGCCGCAGGCGCTGTGCCTGGTGGCGGCCGTGCACGTGGCGGCGGCGGCGGTGCTGGCGCTGCTGTCGCGCCACGCGGCCAAGGAGCCGTTTTTCCCGCGCACGCTGGCGCAACTGCATGGCGCCACGCACGGTCACCCGCACGGCCATCATCCGTCCGGAGAGAGTCACCGGCCCGCCACGTTGCGTGCCGAGTTGGCCGCGCACGAGCGTTCGCTGCAACAGGCCAAGCTCGACGTCGACGCGCAATTGACCCACTGCAAGGCCGTGGCCAAGAAGCAACTGGCTCATCCCGTGGTCCTGGCCGGGGCCCTTGGCCTGGGGGCCGTGCTGGGCATGGCGGTCGGAAAAAGCAAGAAGGTACCGTCCCAGGCGGCGCGCCGGCACGGCCGGCCGATCTCGGGAGAACTGCTCGGGCAGTTCAGGCGCGCGGCCATGGCGCAGGTTTCGGCGCACGGCGTGTCCATGCTCATGAACTTCCTGCAGCGCCGCCAAGCCGAGCGCAATGCGCGCGCCGTGGGCGAGGCGCGTGCGGCGACGTCCCGCGACGCGGAGGATTGGCGCGTGGGCGCCGAGCGGGAGCGCCGCGCATTGCGGAGGGTGCGGTGAGCGAGGCCCAATGAACGCGATCCGCCGACATCCGGTCTGGACGGCGCTGGGCGTCCTCGTCCTTGCGCTGATCGTCCTGGTGCTGCTGTTCGACTGGAACTGGGTGCGGCCGCCCATCGAGCGCTACATCACCAAGAAGACCGGCCGCGAGTTCCACGCTTCGTCCCTGGACGTGAAGCTGGGCATGAATCCCACCATCCGCCTGGACAACCTGCAGTTCGCCAACGCCCCGTGGGGCGACAAGAAACCCATGGCGGCGGTGAAGAAGCTGGAGTTCCAGGTCTCTTTGCGCGATCTTTTCGACCGCCGCGTGCTCATTCCGCGCGTGGCCATTTCGGGCGGCGACTTCCTCATGGAACGCGACAGCGAGGGCCGCAAGAACTGGACCCTGTCCGACCCCAACGACAAGTCGCCCAGCCATCTGCGCATCAGCACGCTGTCGGTGGACCAGGGGCACCTGCGCTACGTGGACCACGGCATGCCCTTCGAACTGGACGTCGACGTCAATACCTTCGATCCGGCGCAGCAGGGCAAGGTGCAAAGCGCGGACGCGGCGCCCTCCAACCGGCGCTATTCCACGCGCTACGAGTTTCAGGGCAAGTACCACGATGCCTCGTTCGCCGGCACGGCCCTCACGGGCGAGGTGTTCAGCTTCCAGGAATCGAACCAGCTCTTTCCCATCAAGGGCAGCCTCAAGGCGGGCACGACGCGCCTGGACCTGGAAGGCTCGGTGGCCGACGTGGTGAACATCAGCGCCATCGACGTGACCATGCGCATGGCGGGGCAGACCATGGCCAACATTTATCCTTTCCTGCTGCTGCCGCTGCCGGCCACGCCCCCGTATGAGATCTCCGGCCGCCTGAAATACGGCAAGGACCGCTATGAAATGGACGACCTGAAGGCGCGCATCGGCTCGACGGACGTGCATGGGCAGGCCGCTTACGTCAAGCAGAAGCCCCGGCCGCTGCTCACCGCCGACCTGCACAGCGACACCATCAACCTGGCCGACCTGGGCCCGCTGATCGGCATCCGGACCGAAGCCGCCAAGGGCAAACCCCGCCTCACGCAAGCCGAGACCAACACCCGGGCGCAGGCCGCACAGGGCGAGCAGGTGCGCAATCAGGACCGGGTGTTGCCGGCCGGCTCGTTCGAGGGCAGCCGCTTCAAGGCCATCGACGCGGACGTGAACCTGGAGACGCACAATCTCAAGGCGAATATCTCGCTGCCGGTTGAGAGCCTGCGCGCCTCGCTGCAGCTGCACGATGCCCTGCTCAAGCTCACGCCGCTGGACGTGGGCTTCGCCGGGGGTACCATTGCCTCCCAGGTGACGCTGGACGCCAGG
>DATNCF010000438.1:0-2263 GCA_035571675.1 Burkholderiales bacterium
GCCCAGCATTCAGCCTCCCGCCAGATGATGGCGCCACATGGCGCGGTAGGCGCCTTCCAACTCGCGCGCGAAACCCGAATAGTCCATGAGCGGCGAGCGCGCGAAGCGCGGCCGCAGGCCGGCCCGCAGGGCCGCGAGGCGGTCGAGGTCGGAGGCGAGGCCCACGGCGATGTGCAGGTAGTGGTCCGCGTCGCGCGCGACCAGTTCGGGCAGTGCCAGGTTGTGCAGCATGCCCAGGGTCTGCCGGCCGTGCACCAGCGGCTGTTCCAGCGTGACCACCGGCACGCCCATCCACAAGGCTTCGAAGCTGGTCATGCCGCCGCAGAAGGGAAACGGATCGAGCGCGATGTCGATGCCGTGATAAGCGGCGGTGGCTTGCTCGAGCGGCGCGAAGCCGCGCAACTCCACGCGCTCGAGGGGCAGGCCGCATTGCCCGGCAAGGACCGCGACGCGCGCGCGGTTGGGCTCGTCGTCCAGCGCGGAGCCCTGCACGACAAGCTTTGCCTGCGGCAGCGCGGCGAGAATGCGCCCCCACAGCGACAGCACGCGCTCGTTCAGCTTGGCGAGGTTGTTGAGGGAACCGAAAGTGACGTGCCCACGGCCGGCCGCGGGCAGCGCATTGGCCTCGGGGACGAATTCATAGGGTTCGTAGCAGAAGCGCGTGGCGGGCAGGCGATGCAGCTTTTCGCTGAACCAGGCGTCCTGGCCGTCGGGCGAATTCCAGGCATCGGTGATGAACCAATCCACGGCGGGAAGCCCGGTAGTGCAGTAGTAGCCCAGCCATTCGGCCACCACCGGCGCGGGCTTGCGCGCCACCAGCGGCAGGCGGTTGTGGGTGGTATGGCCGGCGAGGTCGACGAGGATGTCGATGCCGTCGGCGCGGACGAGCCGCTCGGCGGCATCGTCGTCCAGGCCGGCGATGTCGCGCCAGTGGTCGCAGGCGCGGCGCATGCGCTCGGTGACGGCGTCAGCGCCCGAGAAATTGTAGTAGCCGAACACTTCCAACGCGTCCTTGTCGCGGCGTTCCAACACCGGCGCCAGGAGGGCGCCGACGGGGTGGCGGCGCAGATCCGGCGACAGGTAGCCGATGCGCAACCGGCGGTCTTGGTTTCGATCGTAGGCGAATGGTTTTTGTGGTGATGCATGCGGCGCGCATTCACGATGCGCATCCAGCAGACGTTGGGGAGTGACCTCGGGATCGTAGGGCAGGCAGGTCACCCACGATGAGGCGGCGGCGGCATTGCCGCGATCGAGTTGGTACAGCGCGCGATAGTGTTCCGCCGCCTCGCGCATGCGGCCCAGCCGGTTGTAGCAATTGCCCAGGTTGGCGTGGGCGCGGAGCAAGGCATCGCGGCCCAGCGCGGCATCGGCGAGTGCTGCCTCAAAGTGGCCGGCGGCGAAGGTGATGGAGCCGCTTTGCTCCAGCGCATGCGCCAGCATGAGCCGCGCACCGGTCCCGTCTTCGGCTTCCTGCCAATGTGCTTCGAGCAATGCGGCGGCCTCGGCATGCAGGGGCTTGCCCGCCGTTCCCGTGGCGGCAGCACGATCGCCTACGGCCATTGCACGATCGCCTGCGGCCGTTGCACGATCGCCTGCGGCCGTTGCACGATCGCCTACGGCCGTTGCGCGATCGCCTACGGCCATTGCACGATCGCCTACGGCGATGAGCACCTCGGCCAATTGGAAGCGCAGGCCGGGCACGGTGGGATCCAGTTCGAAGGCGCGGCGCAATGCCGGCAGCGCGCGGTCATGGTCGCGCAGTTGCAGCAGCGCGCGGCCGCGATTCAGCCACGAGGCCAGGTGGCCCGGGTTGAGGCGTGCGGCGGTGGCGTAACTCTCGGCTGCGGCGTGCACGTCGCCAAGGGCGTTGTGCACGTTGCCGCGGTTGAAGTGGAACAGCGCCTTGTCCGGAGCAACGCCGATGGCCGTGTCGATGGCCGTGAGCGCGGCGCGATGTTCGCCGCGCTGATGAAGGGCCACGCCGGACAGGTGCAGCGCCTCGGCGTGGCGGGGATCGCGGGCCAGCACGTCGCGATAAATGGCCTCGGCTTCGTCCAGCCTGCCTGATTCGTGCAGCACGACGGCGCGGTCAAGGCTGGCCGCGACGCCGGCGTCGGAACCGCCGCGCTTGCGCCACCGGTCAAGCAGGCCCATGGGAGGGTGGGGATAGCGGCCGTGCCTCGGTCATGGTGGAGGCCGCTCAGGCTTTCAGGTGCGGCGCCAGGGTCTGCAGCAACTGCACGAAGATCTTGGGGTTGCCGGC
>DATNCF010000439.1:0-4835 GCA_035571675.1 Burkholderiales bacterium
CCGAGGTGTACATCTGCACCGCCACGTCATGCGGCCCGGGCACGGCCGGCGCGTGGTCCGGCTCCAGGCCGCCCAGCCAGGAAAGATAGTCGCGCCCGCCGGATGAAGGCCCGGGCGGTCGTTCCAGCGGCAACGCCAGCCTCAGGTCCAGGCCGGCGCCCGATGCCGCCATGGACGCGAACTCAGGCCCGTAGAACAGCGCCCGCGCGCCGGCGTCGCGCATGATCCACTCCATCTCCGGAGGGGCGAGGCGCCAATTGATGGGCACCATCACGGCGCCGATCCTCGCGGCGCCGAACAGCAGCTCGAAATAGCGGTGGGTGTTCTTGCCGAGGAACGCCACGCGATCGCCCTTGCCCACCCCGGCCGCCCGCAACCCGCGCGCCACCTGGCGCGCGCGGCGCTCGAGCTCGGCGTAGGAGGTCGCCTCGCCCTCGAAGCGCAGCGCCGCCTTGGCGCCGCGCGTGCGGGCGCGGTCCTCGATCAGGTCCGCCAGAGTGAAGGGATCGTGCATCGCGATTTTCCGTCCCGGCCGGGGCCGCCGCCCTCCTCCGGGATAAAACAGTCCTCCTGACATGTTTTAATGCGGCACCGCGGCGCCACGCATGTTTGTATCATGGATGGCGGCAAATATTCAATAGAACAGGCTATACAGCTTGTTTTTTTCGGATATCTCGGCTAGCCTTAATCCTTGAGGCCATTGCGCGCACGCCCGCTCCGCCCTGCCGGACGGCCCCGATGCGACGGTCCAAAGCACCAGGAGAGAGGACGAGCATGAGCGACTCGAAACGCGCCGCCCCGCAAGGCACCGTTGCCGCGCGCGGCAACGCCGCCGGGGATGGCCAAGGCAGCCAGCGCAGCCCCGGCATGACGTGGGACCAACTGGCCGCCGCCGACAGCCGACCCGTGCCCGAATTCCTGCGCGAGGACACCTATCGCAACCTGGGCTCCGAGCCTCTCGCGGCCGAACGATACACCAGCGCGGAGTTCTATCAGCGCGAAATCGAGAAGATGTGGCCGAACGTCTGGCAATTCGCCGCCCGCGAGGAAGAGATGCTTGAGCCGCACAGCGTGGTGGTCTACGAAAACGCCGGCCGCTCGTACCTGCTTACGCGCCAGGCCGACGGCTCGGTGCGCGCCTTCCACAATGTCTGCCTGCACCGCGGCCGCAAGCTGCGCACGGAGAACGGCAGGGCCAAGGAGTTCCGCTGCCCGTTCCATGGGTTCACATGGAAGACCGACGGCACGCTCGCCCAGATTCCCTGCAAATGGGACTTTCCCCACCTCGACCAGGCCGACATGAGCCTTCCCGAGGCCCAGGTGGGCCGCTGGGGGGGATATATCTTCATCAAGGAGAACGAAGGCGGTCCGACGCTGGAGGAATACCTGGCGCCGCTTCCCGAGCACTTCAAGCGCTGGCGCCACGAAGATTGCCACACGGCGCTGTGGGCGGCGAAGGTGGTGGCGGCGAACTGGAAGGCCACCGCCGAGGCCTTCATGGAGGCTTATCATTCCATCGCCACGCATCCGCAGATCCTGCCCTTCACCGGCGACGCGAACACCAAGTACAACCTGTATGGCGACCACGTCAACCTGGCGTTGACCCCGTTCGGCGTGACCTCGCCGCACCTGGCCGACCAGAACCTCGGGCCGCAGCAGATCATCGACAACTTCGTGCGTTACAACAGCCGCGTCATGCCCGAAGGCACGGTGCTGGTGGTGCCCGAGGGGCACTCGGCGCGCGAGACCATGGGCGAATTCAACCGCCTGCGCCTGAGCAAGATGACGGGCCGCGACCTCGGCCACGCCAGCGACTCAGAACTCCAGGACGCGTTCACCTACAACGTGTTCCCGAACTTTTCGCCCTGGGGCGGATTCACCTCCAGCATCGTGTATCGCTGGCGGCCATGGCACGACCAGGACCACACCCTCATGGAGGTGCGCACCCTGACCCGGCTCGCGGCCGGCCAGCCCATGCCGCCCGCCCCCAGGATGCGCCTGCTCGCGCCCGACGAGCCGTGGGGCAGCGCGCTTGGCCAGCTCGGCTCCGTGATCGACCAGGACATGGGCAACCTCCCCTACGTGCAGGAGGGCCTTAAGGCGTCGAAGAGCGGTAAAGTTCAGCTTGCCAACTACCAGGAAGTGCGCATCCGGCATTTCCATCAGACGCTCGACAAATATCTCGAACGCTGAACAGGCGCACGGCCGGAAAGGCCGTAGTCCAGCAGGAGGAGGATTCATGGACCGCATCGCCGACTACAACCAACTTGCCGCCACGATGCTCAAGCACGTCGAGGACGGCAGCACCGACCAGGGCAGCAGCGTGCTCGAGCTGCCCGCGGACACCTACACCGACCCCGCCCGGTGGGCGCGCGAAGTCGAGATGGTGTTCAAGCGCCTGCCCCTGCTGGTGGGGTTCACGGCCGAAATGCCGCGGGCCGGCGACTACAAGGCGATGGACTTCGTCGGCGTGCCGCTGCTGGTGACGCGCGGCAGGGACGGGACGGTGCGCGCGTTTCTCAACGTCTGCGCGCACCGCGGCGCGCCGGTGGCGCCGACCGGGCACGGCAGCGCGGGGCGTTTCACCTGCCCCTACCACGGCTGGACCTACGCCAACGACGGCAAGCTGATCGGCATCGCCGACCGCGCCAAGTTCGGGGACATCGACGCCAGTTGCCGCAACCTGACGCAGTTGCCCTGCGAGGAGCGCGCGGGGCTGATTTTCGCGGTGCTCACGCCCGGCATGCCGCTCGACCTGGAGGGCTTCCTGGGCGGCATGCTCGAGGAGCTGCGGCACTTCAAGCTGGAGACCTGGCATTACCACGGCCACAGGGAAATCGCCGGCGCCAACTGGAAGGTGGCCTACGACGGCTACCTGGAAGGCTATCATTTCGCGACCCTGCATTCGGCAACGCTGTTGCCGAAGACGATTCCCGACGTCATGCAGTTCAAGGCCTATGGTCCTCACATGAGGATCAGCTTCGCGGGAAAGAACATCGCGGAACTGCGCGAACTGCCTCCGGACCAGTGGTACCAGCGCGAGGGGACATGCTTTCGCGTGGTGCGCACCCTGTTTCCCAACATCTCCATATCGCTGTCCCACGGAGTGGGCCAGATCGCGCAGATCATCCCCGGCCCCACGCCGGACCGAAACCGGACCATCCTCAACTACCTTACGCCGCACGCGCCCCAAGGCGAGAAGGAAAAACAGGACCTGGAACAGTCCGTGCAATGGATCTTCGACGTCACCAGCAACGAGGATTACGCCATGGGCCTCAAGATCCAGAATTGCCTGCAGTCGAACGCGCTGAAGACCGTGCTGTTCGGGAGGAACGAAAGGGGCAACCAGTTCTTCCATCGCTGGGTCGATTACACCCTCGATGCGCGTCCCGGGGCGCAGCCCCCGATTCTTTAGCATCGTTTAAGCCGCTCGTGCAGTTTCGCCATTCAACCGCCTTCGGCCAAACGCCCAAGAGGAGAACACCATGAAATCTTGCTTGATGCTGCCGTTACTGTGCGCGTTTGCATTGCCCACCTTCACCGCCGGCGCCGCCGAGCCATTGCCGAAAGTCATTCGGATAGGGACCATCATCGCCGCCACCGGCCCGTACGCGAACGAGACCGGCAATGGAATCGCCGCGGCCGCCAGAATTGCCATCGAGGAATTCGGCGGCAAGGTGCTCGGCCGGCCAATCGAATTGCTGGTTTCGGACAACGACTACAAGCCCGACCGCTCGTCGAGCTTTGCGCGGGAATGGATAGAGCGCGAGGGCGCGGTCATGATCGTGGACGGAACGGGCTCGGGTCCGGGCTTGGCCAGTGCCGCGGTGGCGAAGACCTTCAACCGCGTGTTCGCCTCCACCGCCAGTTCCTCGCCTCTGTTCATCAACGAGCAATGCAGTCCCGTCAGCTTTGTTTTCGGCGAAGACGGCTACGCGCACGCCAGGGCGATGGTCAAGCCCCTGGTTGAACAGGGGGGCAATTCCTGGTTCTTCATCACGGCGAACACGGTGGGCGGCGACTCCATGGAAGGCAGTCTGGCGCGCTTCCTGGATCCGAACGGAGCGAAGTCGGTCGGTTCGGTGCGCAATCCCCTGGGCACGCTGGATTTCTCCTCTTTCCTCATCCAGGCAAAGAGCAGTGGCGCGAAGGTCATCGCGGCGGCCAATGCCGGGGGTGACATCATCAACATCATCAAGCAGGCCGCCGAATTCAGGATTGCACAGGACGGCAGTCAGCGCCTGGTCGCGTATCAGATCACCGGCTACGACGTGGACTCGCTGGGCTTGCAAACCAGCCAGGGGCTGGTGACATCGATCAATTATTATTGGGATGCCAACGCCGGCACGCGCGAGTTCTCCAAACGCTTCGAGGCACGCGAAAAAGTGCCGCCGTCGATCACGCATGCCGCCACATACAGCGCCGTGATGCACTTCCTGAAGGCGGTGCGGGACACGGGAACCGTCGACGGAGCCGTCGTCGCCGCAAAGATGAAGAAGACGCCGGTAAACGATTTGTGGGCGAAGAACATCAAGGTGCGCGAGGACGGCAGGGTGCTGCATGATTTCTACCTGCTGCAGGTGAAAAAGCCGGAGGAGTCCAAGGCGAGATGGGACTACTTCAAGGTCCTGGCCAAGGTTCCAGGCGACGATGCCTACCAGCCGCTGGCTGAAAGCAAATGCCCGCTGGTGAAGAAATCCTGAATGACTGCGGAATTGCGCTTGCCGGCCGTGGGTGACCGCCGGGAGCGCCCGCGTCCCAGGTAGGACAACGCGTGGGAGCACTCGATCGGCAAGTCGCGGTGGTCACCGGCGCCGCAATGGGTCTCGGCCGCC
>DATNCF010000440.1:0-3943 GCA_035571675.1 Burkholderiales bacterium
CGGCGCCTGGGACCCGTCGCTGGCGCTGGTGATGGGCGGCGCGGTGCTGGTGGGCCTGTTTGCCTTCGCCGCCGCCAGGCGCCGCACCGTCACGCTGCTCGGCGATGCGCTGCGCCTGCCCACGGCGCGCGACATCGACGCGCGACTGGTGGTGGGCAGCCTGGTGTTCGGCGTGGGCTGGGGCCTGGTGGGCTTCTGCCCCGGCCCGGCCATTGTGTCGATGGGCTCGGGCCAGTTGAAAGCGGCTCTGTTCGTGGCCGCGATGCTGGTGGGCATGCTGATCTACATCGTCGCCGAGCGGCTGCGCCGGCCGCGCGAAGGCGACGCCACGGAGAATCGCGGCGCCTATTCTTCAGACTGAAGCGCAAAAAGAAAACGGGCGGCCAAGGCCGCCCGCCTTGCTTCCATCGCAGCTCGGTCAATTGAGCTTGATACCGCTTTCCTTGACGATCCCGCGCGCGGCTGGCGTTGGCATGCCTGAGCCGTTTGGGAAGCGGTTCCCCCGCCGACGTGCGCATCGCACCCGCCCGGCCGCAACAACCGGCGCGGCGGAATTCAGGGCGCCTTGCCCGGCCCCTTGATGCCGGCGTCGCGGCGCGCCTGCTCCAGCACGCCGCTCTCGTCCAGCAGCTTGCGCAGGCGCTCGGCGTCGCGCTTGAACTGCACGCCGAAGCCGGCGGCGTCGGCGTAGCTAGGCTGGAACGACAGGGCGCGCATGCGCTCGGCCATGCGCGGCGCGGCGATGGCCGCCGCGACGGCCTGGTCCAGGCGCGCGATCACGGCACGCGGCGTGCCGCCCACGGTGTGCAAGCCGTTCCAATAGGGAAAGGCCACATCGGGCAGGCCGGCCTCGGCGAGCGTGGGGATCTCCGGCGTCTGCGGGCTGCGCTCGTCGCCCATGGTGGCCAGCACGCGCAGCTTGCCCGCCTTCACCGCGTCGGCCACCGGAGCCAGCGTGAGGAACATGGCATCGATGCGCCCGGCCAGCATGTCGTTCTGGCTTTCCACCTGGCCTTTGTAGCCCACCAGCGTGACCGGGAGACCACCCGTGCGATTAAGCAACTGGCCAAACAGGTAAGCCGGCGCGCTGTAACCCGAGTACGCCATGGTGATGCCGCCCGGCTTGGCCTTGGCATAGGCCGAAAGCTGGGCGACATTCTTTGCCGGCACGCTTTCGTGCACCACCCACATGAGCGGATACACCTTGCTGAATTGGGCAATGGGCGCGAGGTCTTTGTAAATATCAAAGGCCGGCGGGTTGAGCTCGGCGGCGATGATCATTTGCGCCGAGGTGTACAGCCAGGTATAGCCGTCGGGCGCGGCGCGCACCGCCGCCTCGGCGGCCAGCAGCGTCCCCCCGCCGGGCCGGTTCTCCACGATCACGGCCTGACCGAGGCCGTCCTTCATGCGCTCGGCCAGCAGGCGCGAAATGGCGTCGGTGGGGCCGCCGGCCGGATAGGGCACGAGCAAATGAAACGGCTTGTTGGGAAAATCCTGGGCGTGGCAGAAAGCCGAAGCAAGCCAGGCAAGCGCTGCAACGAAATGAAGTCGGTGAGGCATGGCAAGATCTTAAACGATCGCGGCCGCACGCGTAAGCGCGAATATGCGGCGCGACCCTGCGATGCCGGGCTGCCAACATGCAGAAAATTCCAAGGAGGAGTGCCATGGACAGCATGGATTTGCGCCGCATCGCGCGGCTGCCGGCCCTCTGAGTCGTGATGACACCCGTGCGGTCAAGGCCGCGGGGCTCAAGCCGCAGTAGGGGCGGAGGGATACAATGCTCCCAACGCCCGCAAAAATCGCGGGAAAAAGCTTACCGCAGAAAGCATCGATGGGGCGCCCACCCGACGGGCGCCTTGGGAGCAGCGCGGCGCGCTGCATTCGTGCACTGGACAAGTACACAGACGGCGGCTTTTCCGACGTGATCGATCTCGAAGCGCTGAGTATGACCGAAATCATCCGGCTGCAGAATCAGTTGCAGCAGGAGTTGACGCGCCGGTTCGAGCGGCCGCTCACCTTGCTGTTTTCCGACATCGTCGGCTCGACGCCTTATTTCGCGCGCTTAGGCGACGCCGCCGGCCGCCAGCTGCAGCAACTGCACCTCGACCTGGTCGGCCGCTGCCTCGGGGACGCCGGCCGCATTGTGGACACCGCGGGCGACGGCGCCTTCCTGGTGTTTCCCTCCACGGAACAGGCGGCCAACGCCGTCATCGAGCTGCACAAGCGCGTGTCGGAAGCCAACCAGGGACGTTCCCGCGAGCATCAGCTCATCATCCGCATCGGCATGCACCGCGGCAACGTGCTCACCGACGGCGCCGTGGTGAGCGGCGACAGCGTCAACACCTGCTCGCGCATTGCAGCCTCGGCCGCGCCGGGCGAAATCCGCATCTCACGCGAGGCCTTCCAGGACCTGCCGCCGCGCCTGCGGCTGCTGTGCGCGTCGGTGGGCAGCGTGGCGCTCAAGGGCGTGGCCAGGGCCATGGAGCTGTTGTCCCTGGAGTGGCGGGACCAGCAACTGTTTCCGAACCTGGTGTTGGTCCAGGAGACCGGCCGCGAGATCGCCTTGCCGCAGCAGGACGTGATCGGCTTTGGGCGCCTCGCCGAATACGAGGGCAGCCAGGCCAACGACGTAGTGATCGGCCTCGACGACGTGGCGCTCGCCCGGCGCATCAGCCGCTGGCACTTCGAATTGCGCCGCCTCGCCGAGGGCATACGCCTGCGCCAGCTTTCCGACAGCGCCACGGAAGTGGACGGCAGGGCGGTGAAGAAAGGCGAGGAAGCGGCCATCCGCGCCGGCTCGGTGGTGCGAATGGGCGAGGTGGTGACCCTGCGTTTCAAATCGCGCACCGAGGAACCCGAGGACAATGCGTCCGACGCCACCATGCTGGTGGGAACGGCGAGGCCGGCGCGCTGAACCCTCGGGGTAAACAGACGGTTTGCTTCAAAACGCGGGACGCTCCCGCGGGACGTGCGTTTCAACTTCAAACCACTGGATCCAAGGAGGAGAAATCATGAAAAGCGTCACCAAGCTGCTTGCAGCCCTGCTGTTCGCCGGCGCCAGCGCCACCGCGCCGGCGCAATCGCCCAATGTCCTGAAAATCGGCGCGCTGCTGCCCCTGACCGGTCCCGGCGGGGTCACCGGCCTGTCGACAATCGCCGGCCTGCAGGCCGCCATCAAGGAAGTGAACGACACAGGCGGCATCCTTGGGCGGCAAATCGTGCTCGTCCAGGCCGATGACGCCGGCGACCCCACCCAGGGGGTGAACGAAGCGCGGCGCCTCGCCCAGTCGGAAAAAGTCGGCTTCGTGATCGGCTCGATCTCGAGCACCATCACCCTGGCCGTCATGCCCATTTTCACCGAGGCCAAGGTGCTGCAGTTCAGCTCCACCGGCGCCAGCGACGCCACGCCGCAGAAGGGCCCCTATCACTTCTCCACCATATCCACGGGCGGCGAGGCGCAGGCGCTCAACTACATCAACTATGCGCTGAACATCGCCAAGGTGAAGAAAATCGCCATCCTGTCGGACAGCTCGCCGCTGTACCGCGACCTCACCGACATCATGCAGAAAATGGCGCCCGCGCGCGGCCTCACCATCACCAGCGCCGAGCTGTTCGATCCGCGCGTGCCCGACCTGCTGCCTCACCTGCTGCGGGCGCGCCGCGGCAACCCCGACATGCTGTGGCAACTCGGCCTGTACCCGGTGGACACCGTCACTACCATGAAGGGCCTGAAGGAACTCAAGTGGGACGTGCCGCTGTCGCTGGGCCTGGGCGGCGGCTCGCAGGCCAGCACCCTGCCCACCATTGTGCCGGCCGACCAGTTGCTGCCCTACACTGCCCAGACCTTCACGGCCGTCACCTACTGCAGCAACACCGCCTTGGGCGACGCGCCCCTGCCCAAGCTGCTGAACAAGCTTCGGCCGGCCATCCCGAATCTCGACAA
>DATNCF010000441.1:0-12337 GCA_035571675.1 Burkholderiales bacterium
CATCGGGGCATTGATTTGGCCGCCACTGCCGCCCGTGTTCACCGTGCCAATGGCACCGCCGCCGCAGCCGCCGCAACTGGACATGACTTGGTTGATGTTGAGCGCACCCGAACCGGCGCCGCTAGTGGCATCGCCGCCCGCAGTGCCGGCAGAGGAGGCCGTGACAGCGGCAATGCCCACGCCGGACCAAACGGTCGAAACACCCGCCACCGCCCCAACGGCGGCGGCACCGCTCGCTGCCCCGCCGGTGCCGCCACTGCCACCGGCTGCGGACGCGATGGGGCCGACGCTGGTGCTTGGGGCAAGAGCAACATACGTGGCCTTGCCGCCGCTCCCGCTCTGCCCCGAGGTCTTGCCGCCGGCGCCACCCGTGCCGACTTGGATATACAGAACATCGGGCAAGTAAAAGGCGGGGATGAACCACTGCCCCCATCCACCCCCGCCGCCCCCGCCGCCGCCGCCCGCAGCAGACGCGGCACCCACAAACCCGGCTCCCCCGCCACCCCCGGCTCCGACGATGGTGAAGAAGATGAACGTGCAGCCACGCGGCTTGTACCAGGGCCGCCAGCCAACACCGCTGCCCGCGTCGCTGCCGACAAAAAACTCCTGGCTGATCGCGCTTGAGTCAGGTGGAAGGAAATACGTATCAAGCATAGGTGTACGAATAACCCGGTGCGTCGGGAACGGGCGTGCCGTCCTCGAAAGTGACCGTGACGGCCCCGTCCTCGTCCGTGACCTGGAATCCTTGGCGGCCCTCGTATTCTTGAGGGCCGATGAACCTGATGGGGATCGACAGCAGCATGCTAGTAACTTCCATACTTGATCACCGCGATCCAGGCGGTGTTCGCCGCCGGCAGCACGGTGAGCGTGGCCAGAATGCTCGCGCCGGCAGGGAAAGGGTGGTTGACAACAACCACGTTGGGAAAGCCGGGCACCGTAGTGCTGGGGGTTTGCACGCCCAGCGTGGTCTCGCCGATGAGCCGGGTGTTGCTGGTGGTCGTGGCCCCGCTGCTTTGCGTCGAATGGAAGACGCGGCCCACCGCGATATTGGTTGTGCTGGTGCCGGAAACCGAGGTCGTTGGCCAAAACTCAATCGCACGCACGAATCCGCCGTTCGTGGCGTCCACGGTTGCGAGCAGGAAAATATCGGTCCCGATGGTGCCGGTGCCGTCTGACTTGGTGTTCGCCGCCGAGAGCACGGCGCCGCCGATGCCGCCGCTCCTGGTGTAGATCGGATCAATGTTTGCGGGCATTTACAACCATCCTTGTCGCTGCACGGTCGCCGCCTGGCGACCGAGATTCACGTTCCCGAGAAAGCCGGCGCCGATGTCCGACCAGATGTTCACGGTGGCCCCGCTCCAGTTCACCGCGTTGCCGCCGTTGGAACTGGCCCTGATCATGTCGCGTGTCAGGCCAGTGGCTCCGTCATAGGTGCCCAGCCCCACTTCCCAGTTCGTTCCATCGGAAGCGGCATATTCCAAAAGGGAGCCCCCGGCAAAGGCGCTGGCAAAGGTCTGGTATCCGGCTACAGCCACTCCGGAAGTCGTGTACGGCCCGGTCCCGGTGGTCGAACAGGTTTCCTGGACACGATCGGCGCGGCGGGGCATTACTGCACCCCCACCAGGCGGCCATCCGGACCGCGCACGACTTGCTTCGGCCGGCGCAACTCCGCTACCAGGGCCTGGTTCGCCGCCGCGTGCTGCTGCACCAGCTGGGCCATGTTGGCGTTGATGGTCTCGACCAGCGCGGACAGCGCGCTCGTCGGCTGCCGGTTGCCCTCGCCGTCCAGTTCGGTAACGCCCTCGCCCTCCCGGGCGGCGTTGGCGGACATGGCCGCGGTCTTCACCTGGGTGCGCGCCTGGATTTCCGCCACCACGATGCGGGTCTGGTTCTCGAGCTCGGCCTTCCACTTGTCGAAAGCGCGCTGGTTGGCTTCGCGCTGCGCCTCGATGCCCTGCAGCGCCTGCTTGAGCTGGAGGTCGCGTTGCGCCTCGGCCTGCTGCGCCTGCTGTTCCAGCGCCAGCTTCTGCGCGTCGAACTGCAGCCTCGCCTGCTCGATCTGGATGTCGGCCCGCACCCGGGCGGACTGGGCCGCCTGCTCGGCCTGGATCCGGGCCATGTCCGGATCGGGCCGCGGCGCCGGCGGCGTGGCGGCCATCTGCTTCAACCGGTCCAGCGCGGCATCGATCTGGCCTTCGATGGTCTTGCCCACCTTGAACCCCGTCACACCGAATTTCAGCAGGCCCACCACCAGTTCACCCGCGGCCGGCGACGCCTGCGCCACGGGCAACGCCCGTTCGAGATAGCCTCCCACGGCGCTCAGGAAGGCGCTGCGCGCCTCCTGCTCGGCCTGCTCGTCCAGTTGCACCAGCGTATCGGCCTCGATGTCCACCCGGAAGCTGCGCAGCGGCTTGTTGCGCAGCAGGAGCAGCGCGGCGGGCACCAGTTGCTGGTCCTCCGGAGAGAGCTGGTCGATGGCGGCGATCTCCCCCAGCGTCCGCGGATCGAACTTGGCGCACATGATTTGCGCCTTGATGCGCAGCAAGGAAGTGGCGAAGCGCGACACCTCGTTCTGGTACGCCTTCAGCCGCAGGCTGGCGTACTGCCCCTTCAACTGCTGCGCCGTGGCCGTCTCGCTGGCCTCGCCCTGCCCGCGGATGATGTCGCTGATGCCGGTCAGTTCGTAGACCTGTCCCTTGACCTGCTCCATCGCTCCATAGGCTTCCCGCAACGCCGCGGCGATGGGCGCGAGATCCACCAGGTCGATGGCGCCCGACAAGCCGTTCTTCTCCGCAAAGGCAGCCCAGCTCTTCATGGGCAGCAGCGTGTTGTTCTCCGCCTCGGTGAAGAGGCGCGCCAGTTCCGCGCCCTGCGACGCGTCGTACACGCCCTTCACCGCCAGCGCCCGCACCAGGCCGTCGATGCGGTCGGCCAGCACGTCCAGCGTGGCCTGCTGGTCCTGGTACACGGTGAAATCCGGCACGGGCACCAGGCTGTCGTTGGTGAGCGTGGCGTACAAAGGCCGCGGACAGGGCCAGAATTCCTCCAGTCCCAGCGGATCATCCCGCTCGTCCAGCACCCGGTTCAGCGATTTCGACAACCACAGCGCGCGTCGGCTGGCAATGTCCCAAATTTCATAGACTTTGGCGCGCGAGTACTCGGCCTCCCCGGCCATCTGGTTCCGCGTCAACTCGTCCGCCCTGGCATCGAGCGGAATCTCCCCGCCAAGTTCCTCGCCGAAGCGTTCGACCAGTGCTTCCCGAGTCATGTAGACCACGCGCCACACCGCGGTCACTTCCTCCCAGGTGCGCGCCACCGTATGCCCAAAGTCCTTCCAGTGCACATAGTCCACCGGCACACATTCGTGATCCAGCGCTTCAGCCGGCGAGGACGCATCTTCGGTGACCTCCACGCCGGCTTGGGGCGAGGCCTCCGTTCCGCTGTCCCCGCTCTCGTCTTCGCCCACAGCCGGTGCAAGCTCACCCTCCGCCGCTTCGACGCGCCGGATATGCGGCTCATAGCGCACCCAGGCCGTGCCGCGGCCGCCCAGAAAGCGGTCCTGCACCACCTGGGCGAGCGCCGTGCGGTAATCCCCGTAATGCTGAATCTCGTAGTCGAGCGCCCGCTCCAGGATAAGGGCCGCCACCCGCCCCACCGGATCGCGGTCCGAGAAGCGCCGCGACACGTCGGGCCGGGGCAGCCGAGAGAAGGTGGCCGGCACCAGCGTCTGCACATTGGCCCACAGGATGTTGAAGCGCGTGGAGCCGGCGCCCTGTGGACGCGACTCGTCACGGTACTTCTTGAGGATTTTCTCGACGCGGCCCTGCCATTTCTTGAATTCGCGGTCGTAGGCCGCGATATGGGCGAGCCAGCCCTCCACCTTCGAATCCGAGCCGGTCGTAGTGTCGCTCATGGACTCAGCCACCGGCGAACACGAAGGTCACGTTGATGGTGCCGCCCAGCGTGGCGTAGGCGCTGCTCGCGAACTGAGCTGGAAAGGCGCTCCATCCCGCCGCCGGCGTGATGGTGCCGCTCACGGCCGTCCCGCCGGCGCCGCCGTCCTTGAGCACTACGGTGCCTGCGCTGGTGGAATTCACGTAGAAGCCCAGCAACGCGCCTGGAACGTTCGAGATCGGACCAGAGGCGGTGAGGTTCACCGGGGCGCCGCTGGTCGCCGTCAATGCGCTCATGCAAATCCCTTCAAAAGGCGGAACACAAAAAGCAAAAAGCCCCGAAGACATTGCCTTCGGGGCTTGATAACGCCGCTTCAGATGGTGGCTGGGCGGGTGGAACGCTTGCTTCGGGTAAAGCTTCGCCGACCTTGGAATGAATATTAAACTCCAAGTTTAAAACTGTCAAGAACTATTTAATGCGAAGATCACCCTGAGATCGCTCCGAGCCCTGCTTCCCCCTCCGGATGACATTCGAGCATTCCCGGTAATAATGGAGGTCATCGCCCGGGTGCCGTCGCAGCGGATCCTCATATTCCGGTAGTTCGGCAATCCTCGAAGTGGCTTTCTTATCCGGCTCGACCGAAATGCTGAAGTCGAAGGACTCCAGTTCGGGACTGACCGCCGCGTCCGCAGGCTCCACCAACCATTTGATATTCGACATCTCGAGCGTGATTCGCATTCCCCTCAGGCGGAAATGGCGCACTCTGCCGTATTCAGGATAGTTGGCGCAGTTGCCAAGCAATTCTTCAGTAAGGAAGCGGCCGCGGCTGTCCCAATCCGCCATCATGTCGGGGTTGTCAGTGAGCAGATTCGGATAGCGGTCCACCACAAACCGCGAAATGAGGCGGCATTCAAAGGCACCCGACCAGGAGAATTCGTCGTCAGAAAAATCGGGTTGATGGCATTCAATCCAATATAGATCTTTGCCCGGCCCATAATGCGAATAACGCCCAATCTTATACAACGTGTGCCTCTTTATGGACATCCTCAATTCCGCTTTGGATGCGTCCTCGAACTGGTACGTGTACTCTATCGGTTCGGGAGCGGGCCACTTCCCTGCGCTCTCGGCGATCAAGGGGGATACGGTGAGACCAGCCAGAAGTCCCGCCAGCACCAGTAACGGAGAACGCCTCATGGCCGATCGGTCGTGCCGACCGGGCAAGCCAGTCCGTTTGGCACCCGAAGCTGCACCGCCGCGACGCCGGGGTCGTATTTGGCGCTAGGCAATTCAAGAATAAACTTGCCTGGATTTCGCGCCTGCAGGCCTTCACGGACGGGGAGTCCGTCGACGGAATGTTTGTTTCCTATCACGTCCGTGACACCGTTGAACCGCATTCCATTGCTGGTCGAACCCGAAATCTCCGCCCTGTAAGGGCGCAGTCCGGCGGTTTTGCGCCCGCCGAACTGCTGCGGGATGATCGCCGCCGAATTAGCTTCAACAGGGGTCTGGAATGCCCCGTCTTTATTGATCGTTCTCGCGTTGCCCTTCAGAACTCGGGCAAAGCCGATACAAGTTGTGTCGACGTTCCCAGGCGGAGCGGTCTTAGCGGCACCCGCAAGCCCTCCCGGCGCGCTGCTTCTGGGTTGGAGCTTGCGTCCCACCGGTTGCAAGGGCGACCCATTCGATGCAATCGGTTGCGCGGCAGACCCCGGAACCCACCCGCCCTCCTGTTGGTCCGGTTGCGGGATGTTGCGCGCGATCTCTCCATCGATTGCCGCCGCGAGCGCGTTCCGATAGCTGGCATCGCCGGCCTCCGGCTGGCCCGACGCCTCATTAGGGCCGGAGACAAGCGCGTCCAGCATGTCAGCCAGGCGCTTGGGATCGGGCCGGTAAAGCCAAGGCTGTCCGTTCGCTCCTTCCGAAAAAAGACCGGAGTCCGCCATTCTTCCTCCCTGTAGATTCGATGCCGGCGATATCGCCTCAACGGCAGTGCGCCGATCCGGTTGACAAGAAGTGTCGACTCTCGGGAGCCCGGGGGCTGGGAATCAGTTAGGGAAGCTCTGATTAAGTCTCTAGTTTTGCTAAACGCGGTTTGAGCTTCCCTCTAATGTGGGGGATCTACAAGGGGGCCGTGCCCCCTTGTTCAGACCATCCTTAGAGCAGGATTCCGCGATGCGCCGCGCCCCGCGGCTGGCTGCAGATCTCTCTTGCCAAAGTTTCGCCGACCATGAACGAATATTAAACACCAATTTAAAATGTCAAGCGTTATTCATTGCTAATTTGGGCCGCAAACCATGCGCGCTCCACCAAATTATAAAATCTGCTCATACACAAAAATCCTCTGTGCGATTCTCGGCCCCCTTGAAGACCAATCCAAAAAAACTGGCAGCCCTGGTCCTCGTGGCCGTGTACTTCACTCCGTTACTGAATCCGCCGATCTATTACGAGGCCGGCGCACTGAGCTACGCGTATGATTTTCTCCTGCGCGTGGGCTATCCGGCGCTCTGCCTCCTTGCGCTTCGTCGCTGGTGCGCCGTCCGATGGAGCGACCTGGGCTTTCCGCCCAAGGTATGGGGCGACTACACCAAGGGCGAATTCCTGGCCTATGCCTTCATCTCCACCCTGTGGTGCATGACCACGATCTTGGTCTCCGTCGGTCTTGAAAACCACACCGAACTTGATACATCGAAAGGATTTCCCCTCGCTGTCTTGGGACCGGCGCCTGTCGCCATGGCCTTTTATCTCAATGTCAGCGCGCCCTTGGTCGAGGAGATCATGTACCGAGGCGTCCTCGGGTGGATGTTGCTTTCCAGCCGAAGCAGCGCCCTGCGCGGCATCGCATTCGTCGCCCTGTCCTCGCTTCTCTTCGCCATAGGCCACACCGGACATGGATGGTTCGGCGTCCTGAGAACGGCCTATCTCGGGCTTGTTTTGGCCCTCATCTACCTCAGGCTACGGAATATTTGGTTCGGCATGGTCGGGCATTTTCTTCTCGACTATCATGGTTTTGTTCAGATGATGAAATATGGCTGAAGTATCATCGTTGCCCGGCATGAAATCTCTCCTTCCCTGGTTTAAAACTGCCGAATGGCATAATCGGCCGTTGTAATGTTGCTCAGACCATGGTCAAGCCTATGACTCCCGAAACAAAACCGTTCCTGCTCACCGTGGAACTTCTGCGAGACAGGGTCGAATCCTTCACGGCCTATCCCTTTTCGCTCCCGGTCGTGCGGAACCTGAACAAGATCAGCCTGCATCCGAAGATCACCTGCTTCATCGGCGAGAATGGCAGCGGGAAGTCGACGCTGCTCGAAGCCATCGCCGTTGCTTCGGGCTTCAACCCCGAAGGCGGCTCCAGGAACTTTCGGTTCTCGACTCGCGAGTCGCATTCCGCGCTTGCCGAGTACCTGCGAATAGCCAAAACCCACCGGCGCCCGAAAGATGGCTTCTTCCTGCGAGCGGAGAGTTTCTTCAATGTGGCCACTGAAATCGAGCGGCTGGACGCGGAGCCGGCGCCCTCTCCTCCCATCATTGATTCATTCGGCGGCCGCTCGCTTCACGAGCAATCGCATGGAGAGTCATTCCTGACGCTGCTGATCCGGCGCTTTCGGGGTGAAGGTCTCTATATTCTTGACGAGCCCGAGGCCGCGCTTTCTCCAACTCGCCAATTGGCGGCGCTGCGCCGGATTCACGACCTTGTTGAAGGCGGGGCGCAATTCATTATCGCGACACACTCACCGATACTGATGTCGTATCCCGACGCTCAAATATTCGGAATTGACGAAAATGGGCTATCGGCGGTTCGCCTGGAGGAAACAGACCATTTCCTAATTACCAAGCGGTTCATAAACAATCCGGAAAAGATGATCGGCGAGCTATTTTCATCGTAGCTTATCGTCAAAGTGCGCGGTTTTCATGTCGGGATTCCGGTCATAGATCGGCTTTAGGATGTGGCTCCAGATATCATGCATGATTCTTCCGATCGCTTGACGGTACTTGGCCACTTCCTCTGGTTCGCAGTTGCGCTCGGCAAACACAATCAGCTCGTCTAACTCCCCGCTAGCCGTCAATGCGAACTTGCATATCTGTTCATCGTTTTGCATTTGATGCCCCCCCTTACATGCAACCGTTTCTCTCGTAGCAGCTATTGAGACATCTGAAGTATGACATTCCCTGTCCCATTCGCCCTGAACGGCCAAGCTGCGGCAAACATTCAGTTCGACACTCCGCACGACACTGATGAAAGGGATCCATCGCAGCCATCGTACTGCCATCAGGCCCCTGGTTTGGGAATGACCGTGGCATCACGTCATCCGGCAAGTCGATCGAGCCGGCCCGATCAATTTGTGATCTATTCGCAACTGCATCAAGCGCATTAGCCAGAGCCTCTGGATAACTGCGCGTCGGCAGTTGTAAATTCCGGAGAAGCAGACCTAATCCCTCATAGCTGCCGTTTTGCATGCTTCTCTCCCGTCATGTAGTCGAAAATAAATTTATCGCTCATAGAATCTAAATCCTCCGTTCGCGCGCCGCGCCCTTTCCCCACAGTTCCTCCAACGTGACACTGGGCGCACCTACAAATACGCCTCGCGGCGCCGGAGCAAGCTGCGGCTTCACCGCCTGCCGCATGACCAGACACCCATAGCTGTACCCATCCCCATCATGCGAAGCCCAGTCGTGCAAAGGCTCGCCCGAGAAGGTCCTGGCGTGCTCGCTGAACTCGTATGACCAGGAGCGCAAGCCGTCCAGGCCGCGCTCGCAGCGTGACGCGTTCCACTTCACCCGCGGGGTAAGCACGCGCGCGGCGTTCACCCGGTCGGCCACCGAACTCGAAGGGACGATGGCCACGTGCTCGGCGCCGAACACGTCCACGAAAATCTCCACCGCGCTGCGCTTGGCCGCAAAGGTCCGGGCGCGCGCGTCGTGCGGCAGCCAGATGCGGCCAAGCCTGCGTCCCGCCATGCGCTTCAGCAGCCGCCCGGCCCACTCCTCCGCATCGAGCCCCCACCCGCCGTCGTAGTCGACGATCTGGTAGCCGCCCACCAACGGTTGCCAGAACCACCACGTGGCTGCGTCGCGCCGGCCTATGTCGGCGCTGATCTCCAGCGGCGCGCCGTCGGGGTCGTACTCCACGTCATCTGCGATGCGCCCTTCCTTCTCGGCGATGCCGATCTGGCGCGCCAGGATGGCGCCAAGGTTTGCCGCGTCAAACGAGCACATGAACTCTTGGTCGAACTTTGCCCGCCCGTGGTCGTCACCGAATTCCGCGCAATACGCGGTACGCTCCGCATCCAGTTGAGCGCGGGAGAACACGCCTGTGTCGTTGGCATCCAAAACCTGCGCGAAGGCGCCGGGTGTATTTCTCGCCGCCCTCAAGGTCGTCAGGGCGTGGTTGCGGCCGCGCGGCGTGGTGATGAAAATCTGCCAGCCGCCGTTCTCGGCGATGATGGGGCGGAAATACGCGCGCGCGTTCGGATTCGCGAGCGCCCATTCGGAATAAACAATGCCCGCGGGTGCAGCACCCACCAGGCTGTCGAAGCGGTCCGAACCCACCACCTGCCAGGTCGAGCCGTTCACGAACTCGATCTGCATTTCGTGCTCGCGCGTCGCGCGTCGCAGCTCCTGCGGAAACGCTTCGTCAATGCGCCGCCGCCCTGTGTGCGGATTCACGGCCATCCAGATGGCCTTGCGCGCCTGCGACACCTCCGGAAGCATGTGCCAATAACTTGCAACCCTTTCGAACGCAGCCACCGCCGTTCGGTGCAGGCATAGTTCGTCCTTTCCGGCGCGCCGGTGCCAGACAATCTCGGCGTGCCGCCCGCCGCGCTCCAGGTAATCCCAGGCCGCCCTTTGATAAGGACGGGGCACCCAGTTATTCGGAAGTCGAATCCGCAAACCGCACCACTTCCACCGTCACCGGACGCCGCCGCTCTCCGGTGGCCGGGTTGGGACGCCCATCCAGCCTGTCCGCAAGCTCCTTGATGGCCCAGTGCTCTCCGCCGGCGGCCCGATCCAGCAGCGACTCGGCTGCCCGCGTGAGCCGCGCCCCGCTGTCGTCATCGATGGCGCGATGCAGCGCGTCCAGCAGCGTATGAGGAGGGTCTTTCGGGGACTTGGCGGCCCGCTTTTTTGCCTTCGCAACGACCGCGGCGGTTCCCGTCTCTTTAGAGGAACGTGCGGTTTTCTTTGCGGACTTTCTTGCGGGCATTGCTCACCTGGAATGAAATAGGGGCAACGGCATTTTCGGCCCCCCAAAAAAAACCCCGGCCAGAAGACCGGGGTTTTGTCGTTCGAGTTGTTTCAGGCAGCCTTCGCCCGAGCACCTCGAATATTAAACATAAACTTTAAATTTGTCAACTTTTCTGCGTCGCCTTGGCCAGCCGCTCGCCGTTGTCCTTGGTGTCGTAAATGTTTACCGTCGGTTTCCCCTCGGCCTTCTTGGTCATGCGCTCGCGGATTTCCGCCGCCATGGCATTGTTCCGCTGCACAGCGGGCCGCGCCTCCATGGCCCGGAACCAGCGCATGAAGTGCGGCGAGTTCGTGGCGTCGACACCCTGGGTCTTGAAGCCCTTGGTCCAAGGGTAAGTGGCCATGTCCGCAATGCTGTACTCGGGGCCGCCCAGCCACGCCGATTCGCACAGCCGGTTGTCGAGCACCTTGTACAGGCGCTTGGCTTCATTGTTGTAGCGGTTCTTGGCGTATTCGCCGCCGTCCTGGGTGTTGAAGTGGTTGGCCTGTCCGAACATCGGCCCCACGTGGGCCATCTGAAAAATCAGCCACTGCAACACGTCGTACCGCCCGCGCCCTTCCTTCGGCAGGAAACGTCCCGTTTTGTCCGCGAGATAGATCAGGATGGCTCCGGACTCCATCATCGAATACGGCCCCCCCGGCCCTTCCGTGTCGATAATGGCCGGTATCTTGTTATTCGGCGACAGCTTCAGATGCTCGGGAGAAAACTGGTCGCCCTGGCGGATATCCACGTCCACATGCTTCCACGGCAGGCCGGTCTCCTCCAGCATGATCATGAGCTTCTGGCCATTGGGGGTGGGCATGGAATGCAGCTCGATCATGGGAACTCCGGTTGAGAATCGAACAGTCGACTCCCAATAGTATCGCTATTTGTTCCCTGGTCTTTGCCCGCAAGACCGCCCGGGCGTGAAGGATGTGCCGGGCCTCGCGGCCGATTACAGCGCGTGTCCCAGCACCGCTTCGACCAGGTTTTTGAACTGGTCGGGCGCATCCACGTAGCCATCCAGCACCGCCTCCCCGGCAATTTTGTCCCATGAGGCATGTTCATCGATGGCCCTGGCGGTCGCGCAGGCTGGAGGCAATTCCCTGCGGAACTCCAGCATGGCCGCTTCGAGGTCAATGTCGCGCGCGTGCATTCCCCCCTCCCCTGTTTCCCTATCGCCTGCATCGTCCGCATTGACCATGCCAATGGCGTTCAGGCCTGAGGTTTCGATTGAAACTATTTTCATATCAATGACTTAAATCCAGGAAGCGCCGGTTCAACGAAGCCCGGCCCAGTGACGTTTCCGCCGTCTGGCGTCGAAACGTCGCCATGTCGACATGCGCAATCGCAGCGGCATAAATCACAACTCGTCATCGATGGGCAATAACCGCAGCAGGCCCACCGCCATGCGTTGCCATGAATTCTTCGCCGGCTCGACGCGGTATTCGACCTGTCGTCCGTCCTGTTCAGTCAGCCAAGCCAAGGAATTTCCGCCGCCAGGGCCTGATTCCGTCCCCGTCGCGTGGGACTGATCCGGCTTGGTGGGCCGCGTCAAAACCACTTTGTAGCTGTTTGCGAGGCTCGTCATGGCCGCAAAACGCTCCACCGCCTCCAGCGCCAGTTCAGGACTGTCGATAATGACTCCCAACTCCGTGTTGAGATGAAGCGAACGGGGGTCATAGTTCATCGAACCGACGAACACGCGCTTGCGGTCGAAAACGAACAGCTTGGCGTGCAGCGAGTAATTCCCGTAGCGCAGCAGCGCCGCGCTTTGGCCGCTGCCGCGGGCGTTGCCCGGCGCTGCCCGCAACTCGTACATCTCCACGCCACGCTCCAGCAAGGGGACCCGGTAACGCATGTAGCCGGCTTGCGCGGCCAGCACGTTGTTCGATTCCAGCGAGTTGGTCAACACGGCGACCCGCACTCCCTTTGCGCGCAGGCCCTCAAACAGCTCCATCCCGTCGCCCCGGGGCACAAAATAGGGCGACACCATCAGCAATTCGGACCGGACGCCTTCGGCGGCACGCTGGATGGGCGGGCTCATGAGGCGCCCCACCGCCTCCCCCTTCTCGATCGCGGCCTTGTCGGGGCTGTCGTACACCAGCTGCGCCGGTGCCCATGCGAGCGGGCGCTTGCCGCTCATCAATGCGCGCAACGGCTCTCCCGTGGCCACCCGGTCCGCATATCCCATCTCCCCGGCACGCCGCTGCG
>DATNCF010000442.1:0-2020 GCA_035571675.1 Burkholderiales bacterium
GGCGGGTGCGATTCAGGGCCCACCACACCAGCAGGCCGACCGCGACCGCCAGGCCCACCAGCAGAAAGTCGTAGCCCACATAGTTCTGTTGGCCCAAGCTCACATTGCCGAACAGGCCGTACGGTTCGGACACATAGTACGGGTTCGCGCCCCAGATCAGCTTGGTCACGTCTTCCATGATGAGGAACATGGCATAGGTCACCAGCACCAGCAGCACTTCGTCGCGACCATAAAAGAAACGCAGCAGCGCGCGCTCCGTGAGCGGGGCCACCAGCGCCGCGACCGCGACGGCGGCAAGCAGCATGGCGACGATGGAATAGCCCGGCGCCCATTTCATCGAAGCGCCCCACCCTACAAAGCTGGCGGCCGCATAAGCGCCCAGGGCGTAAAAACTGCCGTGGGCTATGTTGAGAATCTTGAGTACGCCGAAGACCAACGTAAGGCCGAGGGCGACGATGAAGAGCCATGACGCATAGGTCAGGCCATCGATCAGGATGGTGGACAGGGCGTTGATAGGTCGCTCCAGGAAATCATGCAAACCGTAGTTTCCACGGCCTCATCAAGTCGAAGTGACACACACGGGCTGTTAAGGACAACCCTTGGCGCCCGGAAACCCCGCCTTGATCCAATCTTCCGACTTCATGTTCGCCGGCGGGTTGACGCACTCGGCCGGAAAACGCACGATGTCTTCCAGCACAACCATCTTCTTGCCGGCGTCGTATCGCGTCTTGCCGATAGCGGTTTCCTGGATCGCCTGGTGCCCATTACCCAGCGCCATGCGGATCCTGCCGGCTGGAGAGTCCCATTCGAGGTTCGTGAGGGCCGCCGCGAGCTGCTCGGGCGTAGGTTTCTTGCCGCCATTGGAAGCCATCGCTTTTTCCACCGCCAGCTTCAGGCCCAGCAGCGACTGCACCATGCGGTAGGGAGCTTGCACCGGGTAGATGTTGTATGCCTTGCTGTAAAGATCCCACCACCAGTCGTTAAGCGGGGATTTCGGCGACATGAGGCCGTAAGCGCCGCGCGCACCAAGGATAGTGCCGTCAGGCATTTTTTCTCCGAGCCCTGGCAAGACGTGGTCGCCGGCCGAAAGCACGACCTGCGAGCGCTTGAACAGGCCTCGCGGGCCGGCCTGCAGGACGAACGCCTGCAAGTCGCCGCCCCACAAGCTGCTGTGCGTGATGTCGGCTGGCTTGGCCATCAGCGCCGAAATCTCGGTGCCGTACTGGCCGGCGCCGAACTTTGGCAGTTGGTCCTCACCCGCCTTCGCGGCCGGGAACAGCTTTTCCATCGACCAGGTGAAGTCCTTCCTGGAGTCCTGGCCCCAGGCGTAGTCCTGGTTGATCATGTTGAAGGTCTGCGCCTTGACGTTGCGAGCCTTCAGGTAGCGCACGAGCGCGACATTGTCCATGGCTGCGTGCGAAGCGGTGCGGAAGACATAGCTGAGTTTGTTGTCTTCGAAAATGCGGGGCGTTCCACAGTCGTAGAGAATCAGGAACTTCTTCATTTCTTCGGCCGCCGGCGCCACCGCCAGGCAGTCACCGGAGCCAACATACCCCACCACGGCATCCACATTGTCGCGGTCATAGAGGTTGCGAAGCTCCTGCACCTGCTTGGTAGCCCCGCCGTTCTCGTCGACATAGATCGGCTCGATCTTCATCCCGCCGAAGCCGACCTTGTTGTAAGGCGCAGGCGCGCTTCCTTTGTTGAAGGCGTCGATCACCACCTTGGCGCCGTTCACCGCCGGAATGCCAAAGCTCTCCGCCGCCTGGCCCGACAGGAAACTCACGATGCCGACCTTGAAGGTTTCCTGGGCCTGCGCGGCACCGGACACGCAAAGCGCAGCGGCCGCCACCACCGCTGACCGAGCCGCGCCCAAGCGCCAAGCCCTTGCCAATCTATTTTGTTGAATTGCCATGCCCGTCTCCTGGTGTTGTTCGTCGGACTGATTGAGACTTGTAGAAAGCCACGTCCGTTGTCATCTTTGACTTCCAATCTCCCGCTGGGAATACGCACAAACCCG
>DATNCF010000443.1:0-2676 GCA_035571675.1 Burkholderiales bacterium
GGACGGCCCCGTGGTCCTCACGGTGCCCGCAGGCACGCGTGCCGGCCGCAAGCTGCGGCTGCGCGCGCGCGGGCTGGCCAATGGCCGCGGCGGACGCGGCGACCTGTACGCCGCGGTTTACATCGACGTGCCGGCCACGCTGACCGAGCGCGAGCGGGAGCTGTTCAAGGAACTGGCCGGCGCTTCGCGCTTCCACCCGCGCGCGGCCGCGCCGAAGGAGAAAGCGACATGAAAGCGCAGGTGGTTGAAGTCACCTGGCTGGACGCCCGCGAATCGGTGACGGTGGCGGAACTCTCGAGCGCGTGCGGCCTGAGCGCGGCCGAACTGGATGAACTGGTCGAATACGGCGCCCTGGCGCCGCTGCAGCGGGACACGACTGAACGCGCCTTCAGCGCCGAGTGGATCGTGCCGCTGCGCACCGCCGGCAGGCTGCGGCAGGATTTCGACCTGGACCTGTTCGCAGTAGCCATCCTGCTTGGCTACCTGAACCGCATCGAGGAGCTGGAGCGCGAAGTGAAGTCGTTGCGGGCGCATCTGCCGACCCACACGCACCGGCGCGACGACGGGCCGGAGTCCTGGCGCGAGCCGCACGGCAAGGGCACGGAAGACTGACCGCGAAGGTCTCGTCAAGCCTTGGGTTTGTCCTTGATGCGGGCCGGATCGTCGGACCCGGTCTTCCCCGCGCGATCCGACACAGCCGGCGCTTTCGCGCGGCTTGTGCCGGCCGCCTTGGCCGCCTTGAAATCCTCCAGCGCCTGGTCCAGAAGGACACGGCGGACGTCGAGGGGTAATTCCTCGTTGGTCCATGAAAGGTCGCCTGGGTCGCGGCCGCTGCCGATTCCGGTCATGGCGAAGGATACTGCCGGGCTGCGGTCGCAGCCGTAGGACGAAAAAGGGGGTACTCGTGGGACTCCTCCTGCAAGGCCCGTTGCCTCAGGCGTGGCGATCAAGAGCCGCTGTCGCCAGCGGGCGGGCGCTCGCGCCGGCGTCCTACAGCTGCGGACGGGCGTCGCCCGCAAGATGCCTGCGTGGGCCAGGCACCTGTCACCGCATTCATCGCTGAAGTTTTCCGCCGCGTGTGGGTTTGGGTCAGGCGGCACGCCGGCCTGCTGGCCGGAGCAGTGCCGGCACTGCTGATGCCCGCGCTGGTGCTGCTGTACTTGCCGGGGCTGATCCCGCCCACACCCAGCGTCGCCGACATGCGCAAGGTCAGGCTGGAGCAGCCAAGCGTCGTGCTCTCGGCCGACGGCACGGAACTGGCCGTGTTCAAGCGCACGAACCGCGAGTGGGTCAAGCTCGCCGACATGTCGCCGAACGTGATCGCCGCGCTGGTGGCCACCGAGGATCGCCGCTTTTTCGAGCACCACGGGGTCGACTTGCAGCGCATCGCCTCAGCCGCCTGGCACACGGTGCGAGGCGACCTGCAAGGCGGCTCGACCATCACGCAGCAGCTGGCCCGCAACCTCTACCCCGGCGAGATCGGGCGCGCCCCGACACTCGGGCGCAAGATCAGGGAAGCCCTGACGGCCATCAAGATCGAAGAAGCGTACGGCAAGGAGGAAATTCTCGAAACCTACCTCAACACCGTGCCGTTTCTCTATAACACCTACGGCATCGAGATGGCGGCGCGCACGTACTTCGACAAGCCGGCGCGCGAGCTGAATGTGCTGGAAAGCGCCACCCTGATCGGCATGCTCAAGGGCACGACCCACTACAACCCCGTGTTGAACCCGGAGCGCGCGCTCCAGCGGCGCAATACCGTCATGGCGCAAATGGTCAGGCACGGGCGGTTGGCGGCGGCCGCCCTGGAATCCTTGAAAAAGGAACCGCTGGGCCTGGATTTCGAGCGCCAGCCCGAGTTCATCGGCCCCGCGCCGCATGTGGCCCAGCAGCTGCGGCGCTGGCTCATCGACTGGGCCGACCGCAACGGCTACGACCTGTACACCGACGGGCTCGTGGTGCGCACGACCATCGACGCGCGCCTGCAGGAGATGGCCAACGAAGCCGTCGCGCGCCAGGCCGACAAGCTGCAGGCCATCGCCGACAAGACCTGGGGCAAGGCCGCAAGGGGCCGCAACCGTGAACTGGCCCGCACCTTCCTGCGCGAAACCCCCGACTACCGCAAGGCCCTGGACGGCGGACTGAACGACGAGCAGGCCCTGAAGAAACTCGAGGCCGACGCAGCCTTCATGAATGCGCTGTGGGAGCAGAAGACACGTTTGCAATCGGGATTCCTCGCCCTGGACCCCGCCAATGGCCATGTGCTGGCCTGGGTCGGCAGCCGCGACTTCGACCAGGAAAAGTTCGATCACGTGCAGCAGGCGCGGCGCCAACCCGGATCGACCTTCAAGCCATTCGTCTACGGCGCGGCATTCGAGCAAGGCATCAATCCGGCGGATATCTTCATCGACCAACCGGTGGAAATCCCGCTCGGTGATGGCACGTTCTGGCGGCCCAGCGACGTGAGCGCGCCGAGCGGGCTGGCGATGAGCCTGCGCGAAGGCCTCATCCACTCCAAGAACACGATCACCTCGCAACTGGTGCAGCGGATCGGGCCGGCGCGGGTCGCGCAGGTCGCCCGCGCAATGGGCGTGCGGCAAAGCAAGCTCGACGTCGTTCCGTCGCTCGCGCTCGGGACCAGTCCGGTGACGCTGAAAGAGATGGTGTCGGGCTTCG
>DATNCF010000444.1:0-10085 GCA_035571675.1 Burkholderiales bacterium
GCGTGCTGCAGCGGCATCATTTTGAGTCCGGCAAGGCGGTGTTCGAAATGAACGAGGGCGTGCACCACGACCACCTGGTGTGCATGCAGTGCGGCCAGGTGGAGGAGTTCCACGACGGGGAAATCGAAAAGCGCCAGCAGCGCATCGCCAAGGACCGCGGCTTCGCGCTGCGCGAGCACGCGCTGTCGCTGTACGCCGACTGCCTGAAGCCCGATTGCCCCAACAAGACCAAGCTGCAGCCCGGCCTGGGCTGAGCGAAGGGCCGGGAAAGCCGTGGACCTGATCCTGTGGCGCCATGCCGAAGCCGAGGACGCCGTTCCCGGCCGCATCGGCGATCAGGCGCGCGCGCTCACCGAGCACGGCCACAAGCAGGCCCGCAAGATGGCTGGCTGGCTGAAAAAGCACTTGCCGGCGGATTGCCGCATCCTGGTCTCCCCCGCCGCGCGCACCCAGCAGACCGTGGCGGCGCTGGGCCTGCCTTTCGTCACCGATACCGAGATCGGCACTGCCTCGAACGCGCGCCGCGTGCTCAAGGCCGCGCGCTGGGAGCCGGCCGGCAAGGGCACGGTGCTGGTGGTGGGCCACCAGCCCACGCTGGGCGAAGTGGCGTCCCTGCTGCTCGCCGGCGAAGCCGCCGACATGAGCATCAAGAAGGGTGCCGTGGTGTGGATTGCATCGAACCCGGACGGCAACAAGCTGCACAAGGCGATAACGCCGGGCGACCTTTGATTGACCCGCGCGGTAACCCGTGCCCGGGCGCCCATGGCAAGCCGCGGCCGGGAATCAGGCCGTGCCGGCCGGCAGGCCCAGCGCCTGGGCCCTTTCCTCGCCCACCCCGCGGATGTCGAAGCGAATGCCCAAGCCGCGCCATTCCTCGGCTTCGGCGTCGAGCGCCGCCTCGCTCAAGGGATGGTCGTCCAGCCAACTGCGCGGCAGCGACAGCGAATACCCTGTGTCGCTGGCCTTGCAGGCCAGCGGCGGCGGCGCGAAATCGCGCCGGCTCTGGTAGATCAGCACCGCCAGGCGCAACGCCAGCACCAGCGTCCAGTCCGCGCTGCGCGCCGACAACCCTTCCAGCTTGGACAGCCGGCCGCGATGCGATAGCGCGAGCCGCGCCAGGCGCTCCTGCTCATCGCGCGAAAATCCCGGCATGTCGGCCTGCGACAGGATGTAGGCCGTGTGCTTGTGGTAGCCGGCATGGGCGATGCTGATGCCGATTTCGTGCAGGCAGCAGGCAAAGCGCAGCAGTTGCAGGTCGGCCTCGGCCGGCTCGCCGGAAAGTTGCGCGCAGATATGGGTGGCGAGGCGCTCGACGCGGTCGGCCTGGGCGGCGTCCACGTGGTAGCGGCGCATGAACTGGCGCACCGTGGCTTCGCGCATGTCGTGGTGGCTGACCCGGCCCAGCAGGTCGTAGAGCACGCCCTGGCGCAGCGCGCCCTGGGAAATCTGCAGCTCGTGGATGTCCAGGGCGGACAGCACCGCCGACATCACGGCCAGGCCGCCCGGCAGGATGGCCAGCCGGTCTTCGCGCAGCCCGGCCAACTTGAGCTTGGCCACTTCGCCCGCCTTGATGAGGTGGGAGCGCAGGCGCTCCAGCCCGTCGGGGGTGATGCCCCGCTCGGCCCAGCCGAAGGTTTCCAGCAGGGTGGCAACGGCCTTGGCCGTGCCCGAGGAGGCCACGGCTTCCTTCCAGTCGCTTTTGCGGTAAGCCTCGACAATGCGCTGCAGCTCGTTGGCGGCGGCCACCTCGGCCTTCTTGAAGTCGCCCTTGTCCATGCGGCCGCCGGGAAAATAGCGCTGGCTCCAGCTCACCGATCCCATGGACAGGGATTCCATGATTTCCGGCTCGTAGCCCGTGCCCACAATGAATTCGGTGGAGCCGCCGCCGATGTCGAACACCAGCCGGCGGTCGACCGAGGGCGGCAGGCTGTGCGACACGCCCAGGTAGATCAGCCGCGCCTCCTCCCGCCCGAACACCACTTCCACGGGGAATCCCAGCGCCTGGCGTGCGTCGGCCAGAAAGGCGTCGGCGTTCTTGGCGATGCGCAGGGCATTGGTGCCCACCGCGCGTACGGCGCTGCGGGGGAAGCCGCGCAGCCGCTCTCCGAACCGCTCCAGGGCTTCCAGCGCCCGCACCTGGGTGGGCCGGTCGATGCGCCCGTCGCGAGTAAAGCCCCCGCCCAGGCGCACCGGCTCGCGCAGCGAGTCCAGCAGGTAGATCTGGTCGTCCACCACCCGGCCAATCTGCAGGTGAAAACTGTTGGAGCCCAGGTCGACCGCAGCCAGTGTTTCGAGCTTCAAGGTTTCGGCCTTCAGCGTGGACTTGTTCACCGAAGCAACATAGCATTGCCGGCATGTCGCCGCAATCGTCCGGAGGACAGTCCGGCGCATGGCATCCGCTTACAGGCCGGAGGTTGCATTGACGATGATGTACGAGACGCGCCAGGAGCACCCCATTTCCGCCGGAGCCTTCATGCGCCGCATGGGGGGGCACGTGCTGGTGGTGCTGGGGCTGCTGGTGCTGTCGCTGGGCGCTGGCATGCTGGGCTACATGCATTTCGAGCATTTGGCGTGGCGCGATGCCTTCCTCAACGCGGCCATGCTCCTCGGGGGCATGGGGCCGGTGGATCCGCCCAAGACGGACGGGGGCAAGCTGTTCGCCGGCCTCTACGCCCTATACGCCGGGCTGCTGTTCATCGTCACCGCGGCGCTGCTGTTCACGCCCATCGTGCACCGGCTGCTGCACCGGTTTCACTGGAGCGAGAAGCTGTAGTTTCGGATACCTTGGCGCCCAGCGTCCTAAGACCGCACCGCGTCCTCGAACTCCTCCGGCGTCACGTGCCGCACGTCCTTGCCCTTGATCAGGTAGACGACATACTCGGTGATGTTCTTCGCGTGGTCGCCGATGCGCTCCAGCGCCTTGGCCACGAACAGCACGTCGATGGAGGCAGAGATGGTGCGCGGGTCTTCGATCATATAGGTGAGCAGTTCGCGCAGGATGGACTGGAAGCTGCGGTCCACCGCCAGGTCGCGCTGGGCGATGGAGGCGGCCGATTCCACGTCCATGCGCGCGAAGGCGTCCAGCGCGCGCCGCAGCATTTCCTTCACCAGGTCGGCCATGGAGGTGATTTCGGACAGCCTGGGCAGCGTGGCGCGGCCCATGCCGCGGCCGCGCTGGGCGGCATACAGGGCGATTTTCTTGGCCTCGTCGCCGATGCGCTCGATGTCGGTGGTGACCTTGAGCATGGTCATGATCAGCCGCAAGTCGTTGGCATTGGGCTGGCGCAGCGCGATGACCGTGGTGCACATTTCGTCCACTTCCCGCTCCAGGCGGTTGACCTCGACTTCCACCTCGACGACCTGGGCGGTGAGGCCGGCGTCGCCGCGCCGCAGCGCCTCGATGGCGTAGACGATCTGCTGCTCCACCAAGCCGCCCATGAGCAGCACCTGCTTGCGCGCCTGCTCCAGTTCGGCGTCGAACTGCTTGGAGGTGTGGGATTCTGGAAGCATGGGGCCTGATAAAGTCTGCGAAGGGGGTGAAACCCTGGCCGTGAAGTGCCGGGCGGCGAGGTTCGAGCACTCTAGGCCCGGTCCGTGACACTAAGATGACAGTCGACGCCGTGGGTCTCCGGCGCGGAGGCGGTGACCCGGTCGAGTGTTTGTCACGCGGCTGTAATATTTTTGCAATACGCTCCGGAGGCCTTGATTAAACGACCAAAACAACTGCCGCAGCGGCAACGCTCAAGGCAGACGCCGCTGCCGTTGCTGTCCCGCGAGCCCAGCGTGCTGGCTTTCAACCAGCGCGTGCTGGCCCAGGCCCAGGACGCGCGCACGCCCCTGCTGGAGCGGCTGCGCTTCCTGTGCATCGTCTCCTCCAACCTGGACGAGTTCTTCGAAATCCGCATCGCGGAACTGAAGGAACGCATCAAGATGGGGGACGACGTGGCGCGCCCCGGCGAGGACGCCCCCGCCGACACCTACACGGCCGTGACCACCCAGGCGCACACCATGGTGGCCGAGCAGTACCGGCTGCTGAACCGGGAAATCCTGCCGGCGCTGGCCGACGAGGGCGTGCGCTTCCTGTCGGAAACCGAATGGACCCCGGCGCAGCGCGAATGGCTGCACAACTATTTCCAGCGCGAAATGATGCCGCTGCTCACGCCCATCGGGCTGGACCCGGCGCATCCCTTTCCGCGCGTGCTCAACAAGTCGCTCAACTTCGCGCTGGAGCTGGAAGGCCGCGACGCCTTCGGGCGCAATTCCGGCACCGCCATCGTGCAGGCGCCGCGCCTGCTGCCGCGCGTGGTGCGGCTTGCGCCCGAGGTGGCGGTGCGCAAATACGACTTCGTGCTGCTCACCTCCATCCTCCAGGCCTTTGTGGACGCGCTGTTCCAGGGCATGAAGGTGCTGGGCTGCTACGCCTTCCGCGTCACGCGCAACAGCGACCTGTTCCTGGACGAGGAAGAAGTCAAGGACATGCGCGTGGCCATCCAGGGCGAGCTGCCGCAGCGCCACTTCGGCGACTCGGTGCGCCTCGAAGTGGCGGAGAACTGCCCGGCCGGGATGGAATCATTCCTGCTCGGGCAGTTCGGCCTGGAGGCGCGCGACCTGTACCGGGTGAACGGCCCCGTGAACCTGGCGCGGCTGATCACCGTGCCCGACGAGGTGGAGTTGCCGCACCTCAAGTTCAAGCCCTTCGTGCCCGGGCTGCCGCGCGCGCTGGAAAAATCTTCCGACTTGTTCGCCACCATCCGCAAGGGCGACGTGCTGCTGCACCACCCCTTCCAGTCCTTCAACCCGGTCATCGACTTGCTGGAGCAGGCGGCGCAGGATCCGGATGTGGTGGCCATCAAACAGACCGTGTACCGCACCGGTACCGACTCGGTGCTGATGAAATACCTGATCGACGCGGCCCAGCGCGGCAAGGAAGTGACCGTGGTGGTGGAGCTCATGGCGCGCTTCGACGAGGAGGCCAACCTCAATTGGGCCGCCAAACTCGAGGAAGTGGGCGCGCACGTGGTGTATGGCGTTGTGGGCTACAAGACCCACGGCAAGCTGCTCATGGTGGTGCGCCGCGAGGCTGGCCGGCTGCGCCGCTACGCCCACATCGCCACCGGCAACTACCACCCGCGCACGGCGCGCCAGTACACCGACTTCGGCCTGTTCACGGCCAACGAGTCGCTGTGCGAGGACGTGGGCGAGGTGTTCAAGCAGCTCACCGGCCTCGGCAAGGCGCGCGCGCTCAACCACATCTGGCTGTCGCCCTTCTCCCTGCACGAGGAAATCCTCGCCGCCATCCGCCGCGAGACGCGCGCTGCCCGCGCCGGCAAGAAGGCGCGCATCATCGCCAAGATGAACGCCCTCCTGGAACCGCAGGTCATTGAGGCGCTGTACGACGCCTCGCAGGCCGGCGTGAAGGTGGACCTCATCGTGCGCGGCGTGTGCGCGCTGCAGCCCGGCATCACCGGGTTGTCCGAAAACATCCGCGTGCGCTCCATCATCGGGCGCTTCCTCGAGCATTCGCGCGTGTTCTATTTCCTTCACGGCGGCGCCGAGGACGTCTTCCTGTCCAGCGCCGACTGGATGGAGCGCAATTTCTTCCGCCGCATCGAGGTGTGCGTGCCCATCCTGGACAAGAAACTCAAGGCGCGCGTCGTCAAGGAAGGTCTCAAGGCCTACCTGGCCGACAATTGCCAGGCCTGGGAGCTGGATGCGGATGGACGCTACAAGCTGAAGAAACCTAGGAATGGCGTGCCGAATTCCGCTCAGGAACAGCTTTTGGCGGAGCTTTCGGCCGCGCAGAGTGCTGATTAATATTCGTCGTTCTCGTCGGGCGGGTCGATCTTCCCCAAATCCAAGTGAGTGATTTGAGTTTGCGGACGCGTGGCAACGCGCAGCCGACCGACAACTTGCCGACTCTCCGCCTCGACGCGAACTTGATAAACCCCCGGCGTCACGTCGCTTAGACGGAATTGGGCGGCGTTGTCCGTCACGGCACGCAACTCCCCGCCGATTGCCGGTGTCAGCGTGACCACGGCGCCGGGATACATGCTGCCGCGCAGCGTATCGAATACGCGGCCATAAAGATCGGCGGCATGGGCCGTGGTGGTCAGGATCAGCAACAGCCCGCCGGTCCTTGCTTTTCTCGTTGGCCCGCCGCCGCCGCGGCGGTAGTTGTCTCTTCGCTTCACGCTACAGCCCTTTGAGTGCCGTTCCGGGCGGCTTGATGGCCGGCACGTTGGTGTATTCGGAGCCCTTGCGCAAATCCTTTCTGCTCTTTGCTCCGCCTATGGCGGCGGCGATGCGCACGTGCACGTCGGCATTCTCGTATACCCCACCGAACAATCCCGCGCCTGCACCGCTTGCCGACAGCGGCACGTCGTCGCCCGAGTGCGGCGCAATCGACACCGAGTTCTCCGTCTTGTTGGCGCTGCCCGCCACGTTGCGCGTAGGCATGTTGCCCGTCATCAGCAGCCCATCGGGCGCGCGTTGCGGATTCGGCAAAGCGGCGCTCTTTGATGTGGAAGGCTCCAGCGGCTGGTAGTTCGTCAAAAAATTCGTGCTGTAGGTCGGCCGTCCTCCGTCCTCCATGATGAGCTTCACTTCAGGATCGGGATCGTCCGGATAACCATCCTTGCGCGAACTCATATACGTGGGAAAGGTTGCGTCGTTGAAGGTGCCGATGGCGTCCTGGAGCGCGCAGGGACGGTTGGACTCGCCGGCCGCGCCCAGCGTGATCGGGTATTGGGCGCCGCTGAAACAGCCGCCGGGCGGCGTGGCGCCCCCCGCCTTCACCGCGCCCGGCAGCGCCACGCCGATGATGGTCTCGGGCTGGGCGTGGTCGGCCGTGACCACCACCAGCGCGTCGCTGCGCTTGGCCATGCGCTCGGTGACCCAGCCCAGGGTCTCGTCCAGTTCCAGCGCCTCGTACACCACGCGCTCGTATTCCAGCGGATGGGCCAGCTTGTCGGTCTGCGACTGCTCCACCAGCAGTATCCAGCCGCCGTCTTTCTTGCCGCCGCCGCTCTTCCCTCCCGCCAGGCGGTCGAGCACGCTCACGGCCTTTTTCACCATTTCCACCTTGGAGGGCACGGCGCGGAAGCACTCGGCGATGGTGGCGCCGCAGCCCGTGCCCTGGGGCGGCGCGCCGCTCATGCCGATTTCCGGCGCGCTCGCGTCCTTGCCGCGGATGGTGGCGAGGCCGCGCGCCACGCGCCGGTCGAGGACGCCGGGAATGTTGTCACCGCCCAGGCCGCTCGCGGTGGTGCGGAATTCGCCCGTGAAAATCCCCAGCAGCGGCTTGTCGTCGGGCGCGGCGTTCAGCTCGGCGAGGTTGCGCGCGGTGGCGTAGCCGCGCGAAGGCGCGATGTCGGCGAACAGGTCCACGTCGCTCCGCCCGTCGTTGGCGCCGCCGTATTGGTAGAAGTTCTTCAGTGCCGGGTTGGATTTCAGCATCCAGTCGCGCGCGCCGCCGCCCAGTATCACGTCCAGCGGCTGCGTGAGCTCGGCCAGGCCCTTGAAGCCGGCGGCCTTTTGCTGCGTGTCGTCGCGGAAAAAGCCCAGCAACTGCTGGGCGATGGCGGCGCGCGCCGAGCGCGCCCGGCTATGCGCGGCCACGGCGGCGGGCGTGGCGTCGGTGGCGAAGGCGTCGGTGACCACGCCGGTTTTCCAGCCGCGCGTGCGCTTGAGGAACTCCCACAGCGTCTCGATGCGCGGGTTGTCCAGGCCGTTCTCGGGCGTGTTGTCCACGGCCACGTTGAGGGCGTTGTTGGCCTGCTTCATGCCCGTGACGTAGGTGGCCATGCCCGGGGCCGAGTCGGTGATGATGCTGTCGAAGGACGAGGTCTTGACCAGCCCGTATTCGTCCATGCTGTCCATGTGCGTGGCCGCCGAGCGGCCCTCGAACACGCCCCTGCCGACGATGCGCGCGGCGGTGCGCACCGGCAGCCCCATGGCGTCGCCGAGGAAGAACACCACGCGCTTGACCTTGCCGCCACCGGCGCCAAAGGGCGACGCAGCCACGGGGTAGGTGTTGGAAATGCTGCGCTCCACGCCGTCCACGGCCACCACGGCCTCGATGGTGTAAACGCCGGCGCGGTCCAGCGACAGGTTGCGCGCCGTGGCGCCGTACAGCAGCGGCGACGCCGGCGTACCGCTTTCCAGCCCCGCGCCCTGTTTGGCGATGCGGGCGTTGAACTGCGCGGTGATGTCGCGCCCATTGACGGTCAGCCGCTTCAGCTCGGGCGCGGCCTTGGCCGGCAACTGCGTTTCCACCCTCAGGTCGAAGCGCTGGCCCGCGATCAACTGCGTGCCGGTGGGCGGCAGCAGGCGCAGGCCGGAATTGGGCTCGGCGTTGGTGGGAAAGTCAGCCAGGTTGCGCCCGCCCTGGATGGGCTGCACGGCGTTGGTGGTGACGCCGTCGCCCTTGAACGGAGCATCATCGTCAGGCCCCGCCAGCGCGGGCGCCGTCGCTCCAAGAAACAAGGCTGCTACGGCAATGGCAAATTGCGCGCGCGGGAATGCGTGCGCGGGGGCGGCGCTGGCTGTGAGGCCCATCCGGAATCTCCACAAACGGTTTGCGCGGCATGTTCGCCGTGACGTGTTACAGCGGCATGACAGCACCGAGGCCGCTCCGGTTTGCATGGCCCTCTTTTTTTCGCCGTGCCGGCCGGTGAAAATTTGTCGTGACAGCGGCGTGACATTTGAGTGAAATGTCGTTGACAGACAATGCCGCGGACTTGGCGAGGCGCACTAACACGGGAGAAGCGATGGAACCAAACGCAGACGTAGTAAAGGAACGGGTCATGGACGAAAGTCCCTTCAAGGGCAAGACCGGGCTGCGGCGGCTGATCAATGCCATCGGCTATTCGGTCAGCGGCTTCGGCTCGGCCTTTCGCCATGAGGAAGCTTTCCGCCAGGAGGCGCTGCTGGCCGTGGTGCTGGCGGCCATCGCAGCCTGGCTGAACGTATCGGGCACCGCCAAGGCCATGCTGATTTTCAGCGTGCTGCTGGTGCTGGTGGTGGAGCTGCTCAACTCGGCGGTGGAAGCGGCCGTGGACCGCATTTCGCTGGAAAACCACCGCCTGGCCAAGCGCGCCAAGGACATCGGCAGCGCCGCGGTGTTCCTCAGCCTGGTCAACGTGGCCGTGGTGTGGGGGCTGGTGCTGTTCGGTTAAGCTCCCGCACGCGCCACGCGGACGCGAGTTGTCGCGAGATCCTCACTTCGCCAGGAAAAGCGCTGTTTTGAAAATGCTTTCATGACTCTGTCACATTGCCGGCCTAAGCTGACTTCCCGTTTGCAGCAAACCCAACACAGGGCGCTCATTGGACCGGCAAGCGGATGATTCTGTAGGACTGTTGTTCCCGGCACAGCGCCGGAAGGCGCGGTTGCCGCTGCGCGGGGAGGGCTTCATGAAAGTTGAAGCCATGGCGCTGCAAGTGCGCTCCATCTTCCTCTCGGATATCCACCTCGGCACCCGTGCCTGCCAGGCCGACCAGTTGCTCTCCTTCCTGCGCCACCACGAGGCGCATCACATCTACCTGCTGGGCGACATCATCGATTTCTGGTCCCTGGCGCGCGGCGTGTATTGGCCGGTGCTGCACAACACCTTCGTGCAGAAGCTGCTCAAGCGGGCGCGCAAGAAGGTGCGGGTGGTGTTCATTCCCGGCAACCACGACGAGGCCCTGCGCGAATACGTGGGCACGGATTTCGGAGACATCCAGGTCATGCGCGAGGCGGTGCACACGGCCGCCGACGGGCGGCGCTACCTGCTCATGCACGGCGACGAGTTCGACCAGATCACGCGCTACCACCGCTGGATCGCGGTGCTGGGCGACGTGGCCTACACCGTGCTCGTGCGCATCAACATCTGGCTGTCGTGGTGCCGGCGCAAGCTGCGCCGCCCCGGCTACTGGTCGCTGGCCGGCTATGCCAAGCGCCGCATCAAGGGCGCGCTGGAGTTCGTGTACGGCTTCGAGGAATCGGTGGCGCACCATGCGCGCGGGCGCAAGCTGGACGGCGTGATCTGTGGCCACATCCACAGCGCGGCCATCAAGGAGGTCAACGGCACCGCCTACCTGAACTG
>DATNCF010000445.1:0-6871 GCA_035571675.1 Burkholderiales bacterium
AATGCCAAAAGCCACCAATGCCACCGTTGCGGCGACATAGGCATCTAGTACTGCTCCGGGCGACACACCCGCCAACCACATCATCGTCGTCGTTGTGTCGCCTACAACACTTCCCGTACCCCCGGCATTGGCGGCCGCTACGATGCCCACCAAGTAGCCGATGTGCACCTTTCGCCGGAATACGCTCCCCGCCGCCGTCCCTCCAATGATGGCCCCGGCGATGTTGTCCAGAAATGAAGACAGCACGAATACCATGACCAGCAGGATGAACGGGCCGACCCAGTTCCTTGGCAAGTAGCGAGGTAACAGGGAAGGAAGGCGGCTCTCCTCAAAGTGCCGCGCGAGAACCGCAAACCCGGTCAGCAGGGCAAACAGATTCGCAAGGATCACCCACTCGTGCCCGAGCGCGGCGGCCAGCCCGGTCAGGCCAGGGCCGGTTTTGAAGCCTGTAAAAATGACCTTGTATAGCGCAATGGTGGCCAGTCCGGCCAGCGCAGCTGCTAAAGCGTGTCGGTGAAACAGGGCTACGCACAGCAGGGTAAGTCCAAACAGCGCAAAGTCCAACTGCAGCTCCAATTGAGCTTTGTAAACCGGGGGCAGTGGAATGCCGCCCAGGCTTCCGAGCCCCCTCCTCCAGGGTGGCGCGGTGGCTACTGCTCAAGGCAGCACGCTCAAAGATTAGCCAAGCGAGCGATTTTACTGGTTAGATCGCCACCGACGCCAAGTTTTTCATGTTGCACTTGGAAAAGCGCGTATCACTGCTCAAGCTCGCTTCGGAATAGCGCCCTACGTACTATTACTTATTGTCTTTAGAAAACAGCTCGCCATAGTGGTATCGATAGATCAGCTCCCGATATTTAATGGTCTCATACACAGACAAACGAAGAATTCGCCGGATTCTTGTGAACTCGTGGGATCCTCTCGGGGTGAGAGGGCACGCCCAACTTTCTGAGGTGTACGACCCCTACATTTCTCAAGTCGCTCGACTGATACTCAGCGGGGCTGATGTTGCGGACCTAGCGGAGGCCCTGCGATGGATCGAAGCAGAAAGAATGGGGCTCAAGAGCTTCAGCAGCAACATCCACGCTGCGGCCCAACAACTGATCGAGGCGTTTGCTGGTCACCCTCAGCGCCCCGCGGTCGACTGATCGGGCTGGCGAGAAAATGTAGGCCACCTGTCGCGCGCCCAGCACCGTGAGGCCGATGATTCGCGCGTCGGATTCGGTTTATTTAGTACCCCAAGCCCCCCTTCTTGGGGCTTCTTTTTTAACCTTTCTCATGTATGACGTGGAATTATAGAGCGCCCAATATGGCGACAAGCGCCACTCGCTGGCCAAGTCAGAAAAGCCGGTCCCTCAGTACGTTCACAAGAGGCATAACGCGATGCTAACAAAGCGCTCTTTCATTATCTTTAATCTTGGCCTGGCACTCGTATTCTTGCTCATTGGCGCCTTAAGCCACTACGCTCTCAGCTTGACCCAGCCCGCTCATTTGCAAGGTGCGGGGCGTCTGATCAATCAAGACAATATCCAATCGATTAAGAATGACGAGGATATCGAACACGTCCGGGCGAAAGCGCTGTACTACCTGGAACTCGCCCATGGTCTTCAGCAAAGCAAATACGAAGAGGCCGATAGAAAATATTACGATGTACGTTTGTTATCCACTTTTGCAATTATTGCGTTCTTGGTTGAAACCATCATGATTGCTCTGTGGCAGTCGAAGACTCTCTCAAAAACTTCGCCCAAAGGGGAGAGCGCCTAAAGCCAGGCATGAAACGTCGTCCAATGAGACGTAGATATTCTTGGTTCCTCCTGGATAATGCGACTGTCCTTCAACTGTGCACCAACCGGTGTACCTTGGCCGGCGCTCAATGAGTTGATCAAACGTTCCGGGGCAAAGACCTCGTTCCCTTGAAGAGCTAGGCGACCGCTTTAGCAAACTGGGTTACCTTTGCTCCTGAACGCAAGCGGTCGAGGTAATCCGCCCAAGCCTGCATCATTTGGCGTCGTTCGGGTAGATGCTCGGCAAAATTGTACGCAGCACGCACTTCGTCCCGCTCGGCATGTGCAAGCTGCCGCTCAATGGCGTCACGGTGCCAACCTTGTTCATTAAGGTGAGTGGATGCCATGCTACGGAAACCGTGTCCCGTCATTTCGTCCTTGGAATATCCAAGCCGTCGCAGAGCCGCATTGACGGTGTTCTCACTCATTGACCTTCCATTGGTGCGGGCGCCTGGGAAAAGAAAATGCCCGGACCCTGTATAGGGCATCAATTCTTTCAAGACCTCCAATGCCTGCTTTGAGAGCGGAACGATGTGCTGCTCACGCATCTTCATGCGCTCAGCCGGGATACGCCATTCGGCTTTATCGAGATCGAACTCCGGCCACGCCGCGCGCCGAAGCTCGCCCGGGCGCACGAAAGTCAACGGCGCAAACCTCAGCGCGGCTTTGGTCACTGGCGAACCGTCGTATCCATCGATGGCACGAAGCAGAGCCCCAATGGCTTTCGGATCAGTAATCGAGGGATGATGCCGTTCCTTGACAGGAGTAAGGGCGCCCTTGAGCTCTATAGTGGGATCACGTTCAGCCCGCCCGGTGGCAACGGCATACCGGAAGACCTGGCTGCAAACCTGCTTCGTCCGATGCGCCGTTTCGACCGCGCCGCGTTCTTCGACCTTGCGTAGCATCGCCAGCACGTCCTTTGTGGTGATGTCCGCAATGGCCTTCCCGCCCATGTATGGAAAGGCGTTCCTCTCCAGCCGGCGGATGATCTTGTCGGAATGCCCCTTGACCCACTTCTTGGAGAACGAGGCAAACCATTCCCGCGCGATGGCTTCGAAGCTGTTCGCAGCGCGCTCAAGCACCATGGCCTTTTTAATCTGCCGCTGCTCGCTCGGGTCAATTCCGTTGGCGAGCATCCGCTTGGCGTCCTCGCGGCGAATGCGCGCATCTTTCAATCCAATGATCGGATAGACGCCTAGCGACAGCCGTTTCTCTTTTCCAGCGAAGCGATACTTGAGCCGCCACCATTTGCCGCCGTTCGGCGCAAGTTCAAGATAGAGTCCGCCGCCGTCGAAGAGCCTTACCGGTTTATCGGCGTGCTGTGCTGTGCGTATGGCTTTGTCGGTGAGCATGATGGGGGGCAACTGGCGGAATCGAATTGGGTGTTGCCCCCAATGTTGCCCCCATGGGCTTCCGGCTGTCAACGGACGACCTAAGGCCGTTTCGGACTTATTTCACAGCAGAAACATCGAGTTATTGTGTCCTGTTGGACCGCATCGGACCGTATGAAACTGTGGTGAGGTGGCCAAGGGCGGAATCGAACCACCGACACACGGATTTTCAGTCCGCTGCTCTACCGACTGAGCTACTTGGCCTTTTGGGCACGCCCCCGAACGGGGCACGCAGGAAGAGGGCGCATTATACGGGTGATCGCGGGATGCCGCAAAGCACGCGGCCGGCCCTGGCGCGAGGACGGTAGACCCTGATTCCGGCCTCTTCCCGACAAAAAAACGGCCGGGATCGCTCCCGGCCGTAACTTACACCCCTCCTCCTCCGTATGCTTGTCGGCCGCGGGCCTCAGCGCACCGGCGCGTGTTTCAGGTCCGGGTCGTGAATGTCCACGTCCTTCGTTTCCTTGATGAAAATGGTGCCGATCACGAAGGTGATGGCCGCCACCGTGATGGGGTACCACAGGCCCGAGTACACGTCGCCGGTGGCCGCCACGATGGCGAACGACGTGGCCGGCAGGAAGCCGCCGAACCAGCCGTTGCCGATGTGGTAGGGCAGCGACATGGACGAGTAGCGGATGCGCGTGGGGAAGAGCTCCACCAGCATGGCCGCGATGGGACCGTACACCATGGTCACGTAGATCACCAGCACCAGCAGCAGCAGCACCGTGCCCACGTAGTTCACCTGCGCCGGGTCGGCCTTGGCGGGGTAGCCGGCGGACTTCACCGCGCCGCCCACCCCGGCGGTGAACGCGGCCGGCGCGGCCTTGACGGCGTCGCCCGTGAGCTTCTTGGGGTCGTAGCTGTCCACCACCTTGTCGCCAATCTTGATTTTCGCCACCGAGCCAGCCGGCAGGTCCTCGTGCGAATAGTTCACCGACAGGTTGGCCAGGGTGGACTTGGCGATGTCGCAGGAGCTGGTGTAGGTCTCGGTGCCGGTCAGCTTGAGCTGGAACGAGCAGTCGGCCGGGTCGGCCTGCACCACCACCGGCGACTTCTGCTGAGCGGCGTACAAGGCGGGGTTGGCGAACTGCGCGATGCCCTTGAAGATGGGGAAGTAGGTGAGCACCGCCAAGAGGCAGCCGGCCATGATGATGGGCTTGCGGCCGATCTTGTCCGACAGCGCGCCGAACACGATGAAGAACGGCGTGCCGATGAGCAGCGACGCCGCGATCATGTAGTTGGCCGTGGTGAGATCCACCTTCAGCGTCTGGGTGAGGAAGAACAGCGCGTAGAACTGCCCCGCGTACCACACCACCGCCTGCCCCATGGTAAGGCCGACCAGCGCCAGGATGACGATCTTCAGGTTGGTCCACTTGGCGAAGGAGTCGGTGAGCGGCTGGGTGGAATGCTTGCCCTCGGCCTTGATCTTGAGGAAGGCCGGCGACTCGTTCAGCGTCAGCCGTATCCACACCGAGACGATGAGCAGGATGGCGGAAATCCAGAACGGGATGCGCCAGCCCCAGTCGGCGAAATCCTTGTCGCCCATCTGGGTGCGCGTGAACACGATGATGACCAGCGACAGGAACAGGCCCAGCGTGGCCGTGGTCTGGATGAAGCTGGTGTAGAAGCCGCGCTTGCCCGGCGGCGCGTGCTCGGCCACATAGGTGGCGGCGCCGCCGTATTCGCCGCCCAGGGCGAGGCCCTGCAGCAGGCGAAAGGTGATGAGCACGATCGGCGCCCAGATGCCCCAGGTGGCGTAGCCCGGCAGCAGGCCCACCGCCAGGGTGGAGGTGCCCATGATCACGATGGTGATGAGGAAGGTGTATTTGCGCCCGAGCAGGTCGCCCAGCCGCCCGAACACCAGCGCGCCGAAGGGCCGCACGGCGAACCCGGCGGCGAAACTGAGCAGGGTCATGATGAACCGCGCCGTCGGGTCGAGGGGCGCGAAGAACTGATTGCCGATGAAGGCGGCCAGCGAACCGAACAGGTAAAAGTCGTACCACTCGAACACCGTGCCCAGCGACGAGGCGAAAATGACTTTCCGCTCCTCGGCCGTCATGGGCCTTGCTTCGCCTCGCGGCGCCTGTCCCGCACTCTGCGCTGTTGCACTCATCAGCATCCCCTCTTTTGTTGTGGTATGGCCGATCGAACGCGCACGACTTGATGCAGCCGCGCTTTACAGTCTCGCCTACAACTCATTGTCACGGCGTGGTCATTATTCGCCGTTCGGTTGGAGGGCACAATACATTTTCCGAGTGAAACACCGGGACTTTTGTCAAAAAAGCATTCGGCAGAAATTAACCGGTGTTAAGTGCGATGCAGCATTTTTCATTCGAGCGCCGAGCCGGCTTCCCCGTGATCCCGAGCAGAGGACGTCTTGCTTTTGGCCGTCCTTGTTCATTGTGCAAAGCCGCATCGCGCGGACTTGGATACCACGCGGCGACGACGGCCCAAAGGCGGGCGAAAAAAAAGCCCCGCGGAAGCGGGGCTTTTGCACTGCGGTGCTGCCGGGCGTTCGAGGGAGACCCTCTTACATGTCCATGCCGCCCATGCCACCCATGCCACCCATGCCGCCCATGCCGCCCATGTCGGGCATGCCGCCGCCGCCCTTCTTCTCTTCCACCAGCTCGGCGACGCCGCAGTCGGTGGTAAGGATGAGGGAGGCCACCGAGGCCGCGTTTTGCAGCGCGGTGCGGGTCACCTTGGTGGGATCGACCACGCCCATTTCGACCAGGTCGCCGTAGGCTTCGGTCTGGGCGTTGAAGCCGTAGTTGCCCTTGCCTTCGACCACCTTGTTCACCACCACCGAGGGTTCGGCGCCGGCGTTGGCCACGATGGCGCGCAGCGGCTCTTCGATGGCGCGGGCGATGATCTTGATGCCGGCGTTCTGCTCGTCGTTGTCGCCCTTGAGCTTGTCGATGGCGGAACGGGCGCGCAGCAGAGCCACGCCGCCGCCGGCCACGATGCCTTCTTCAACGGCGGCGCGGGTGGCGTGCAGCGCGTCTTCGACGCGGGCCTTCTTTTCCTTCATTTCGATTTCGGTGGAAGCGCCGACCTTGATCAGGGCCACGCCGCCGGCGAGTTTCGCAACGCGCTCTTGCAGCTTTTCCTTGTCGTAGTCGGAGGTGGCTTCCTCGATCTGCACGCGGATGTTCTTGACGCGCGCCTCGATGGCCTTGGCGTCGCCCGCGCCGTCGATGACGGTGGTCTCTTCCTTGCCGATCTCGACGCGCTTGGCCTGGCCCAGGTCCTTCAGGGTGGCCTTCTCGAGCGTGAGGCCGACTTCCTCGGCGATCACCTGGCCGCCGGTCAGGATGGCGATGTCTTCGAGCATGGCCTTGCGGCGGTCGCCGAAGCCCGGGGCCTTGACCGCGCAGGTCTTGAGGATGCCGCGCAGGTTGTTCACCACCAGGGTGGCGAGCGCTTCGCCTTCCACGTCCTCGGCGATGATCAGCAGCGGACGGCTGGCCTTGGCCACGCCTTCCAGCACCGGCAGCAGCTCGCGGATGTTGGAGATCTTCTTGTCGAACAGCAGCACGTACGGGTTGTCCAGCACGGTGATCTGCTTGTCGGGGTTGTTGATGAAATAGGGCGAGAGATACCCGCGGTCGAACTGCATCCCCTCCACCACTTCCAGCTCGTTGTTCAGGCCCTTGCCGTCTTCGACGGTGATGACGCCTTCCTTGCCCACCTTTT
>DATNCF010000446.1:0-4337 GCA_035571675.1 Burkholderiales bacterium
TGTCCACCACCGTGGGCGACGAGGGCGGCTTCGCCCCCAGCCTGGCCAACCACGAGGCGGCCATCCAGTTCATCCTCGACGCCGTGGACAAGGCCGGCTACCAGCCGGGCAGCGACGTGGTGGTGGCGCTGGACTGCGCCAGCTCCGAGTTCTACAAGGACGGCCAGTACGTGCTGGAGGGCGAAGGGCTCAGCCTGTCCTCGGCCGGCTTCGCCGATTTCCTCGCCGCGTGGTGCGACAAGTTCCCCATCGTCTCCATCGAGGACGGCATGGCCGAGTCCGACTGGGAGGGCTGGCGCGGCCTCACCGAGCGCCTCGGCCGCAAGGTGCAACTGGTGGGCGACGACCTGTTCGTCACCAACACCAAGATCCTGTCCGAGGGCATCCGCATGGGGGTGGCCAACTCCATCCTCATCAAGGTCAACCAGATCGGCACCCTCACCGAGACCTTCGCCGCCATCGAAATGGCCAAGCGCGCCGGCTACACGGCCGTGATCTCCCACCGCTCGGGCGAGACCGAGGACACCACCATCGCCGACATCGCCGTGGGCACCAACGCCCTGCAGATCAAGACCGGCTCGCTGTCGCGCTCCGACCGCATCGCCAAGTACAACCAGCTGCTGCGCATCGAGGAAGACCTGGGCGACGCGGTGAGCTACCCCGGCCGCGGCGCTTTCTACCAGTTGCGGGGGTAGGGCGGGTAAACTCACACCTCGTACTCGAGCCGGGTCCCCACTGATGCGCGCCCTCGCCGCCGTCCTCGCCGCCTTCATCGTGCTGCTGCAGTACCCGCTGTGGCTGGGCAAGGGCGGGTGGCTGCGGGTGTGGGACCTCGACCGGCAGGTGGGGGTGCAGAAGGCGCAGAACGATCAGCTCAAGCGCCGCAACGACGGCCTGGACGCCGAGGTGCGCGACCTCAAGCAGGGCTTCGAGGCAGTGGAAGAGCGCGCCCGCACCGAACTGGGCATGGTGCGGCAGGACGAAGTCTTCGTACAAGTGATTCCGCCGCGCACGGCGGGTGGCAACAAGGGGGCCAAGGCCGACCAACCCTGACCAGGTGAAGGCTGTGGACGCGCAAGCTCGCGCTCAGGTATGACGCCGCATCCGGGAGGTTCTCCGACGATCCCCGGCGCCGATCTCCGTGAACGAAGATCCGCCGGCAAGGCTTGCATCGAGGTGGCCCTTTGCCGTAATATGGGTACCCATACTGCAATGCCCACCGATATGGGCCACCGATACGAGCGAACGGCATGAAGACCACGATCGAAATTTCGGACCCGCTCCTGCAGCGGGCCCGCAAACTGGCGGTGCGCAGGGGCGTGACGCTGCGGGCACTCGTGGAGCGCGGCTTGCAGAGTGTCCTCGCGGAGAACACCGAGTCCAGTCCGTTCCGCCTGCGCAAAGCCTCGTTTGGCGGAAAGGGACTGCAACCGGCGGTGCGGGGCGCCGGCTGGGATGAACTGCGCGAGCGTGCCTACGAGGGCCGGGGCGGCGTTTGATCGCCGTCGATACCAACATCCTCGTCTACGCGCATCGCGAGGATGCGCCGTTTCACTCGGCCGCCGCCGATTGCGTGAAGGATTTGGCCGAGGGCGTTGCGCCGTGGGCGCTTCCCTGGCCCTGCGTGCATGAATTCCTGGCCATCGTCACGCATCCGCGCATATACCTGCCGCCGACTCCCCTTGAGCGCGCGCTCGAGCAGGTGGATGCCTGGCTCGGATCGCCTTCGCTTGCCCTGCTCGCCGAGCCGCCGAACCACTGGCAATCCCTGAGCGCGATGGTTCGAAACGGCCGTATCGCCGGTCCGCGCGTTCACGACGCACGCATCGCAGCCCTGTGCATCCAGCACGGCGTGCGGGAGCTGTGGTCCGCCGATCGCGATTTCAATCGCTTTGCCGGCCTGAGGGTGGTAAATCCGCTGGTCAGATAGCGCCCGCCCTGGTGCGCTATTTGACCAGAAGCGGCCGGAGCGCCGTCCACACATTGTCAAGCACCCTTCCCTGCGCCGCCGCAACCGGGTGCAGCTGGTCGGCCTGGAACAGTTCGGGCTTGTCGGCGATGCCTTCGAGGAGGAAGGGCACGTAGGCGGCTTTGTACTTGCGGGCGAGGTCCCCGAAGCTGGCTTCGAAATCCCTGACGTAGCCCGGCCCATAGTTGGGCGGCAGGCGCATGCCCACGATGACCACCTTGCTGCCCGCGGCCTGGAGCGCGCGCACGATGCGCTCCAGGTTGTCGCGCATCTGTTTCACCGGCAGGCCGCGCAGGCCGTCGTTGGCCCCGAGTTCCAGCACGGTGACGGCGGGATGGCCGGCGGCCAGCGTGGACGCGATGCGCGAGGCGCCGCCCGAGGAGGTCTCGCCGCTGATGCTGGCGTTGACCACGCCGTAGTCGTAGCCGTTCTTTTTCAGGCGCTCGGCCAGGAGGCTGGGCCAGGCATCCTTTTGCGCCAGCCCGTACCCCGCGGAAAGGCTGTCACCGTAAACGAGTATAGTGCCGCGTTCCGACGCCGCGGCGCCCGGCAGCGCGGAGGCCGCATAGAAGGCGAGCAGGGCGAGCGCGGCCCGCAGCAGGAAGCGAACGTTTTTTCCCGAAAGTGTTCTCAACGTGGTCTCCAACTCCGCTGTCCCCGACTCCGTGGTGCCCAACTCAGCGAATCCGGCATGAATCCCATCATCAAGGTACAGGGCCTTTCCAAGATCGTGCCGCTTCCGGGCCAACGTGCCGTCGGCCAACTGGCGATTTTGCAGGATATCAACCTGGAGGTCATGGCCGGCGAGTCCGTGGCCGTGGTGGGCGCATCCGGATCGGGCAAGTCCACGCTGCTTGGATTGCTGGCCGGCCTCGACGTTCCATCCGCGGGGGTCGTGGCCCTGGACGGCCACGACCTGTTCAGCGCCGACGAGGACGGCCGTGCGCGGCTGCGCGCGCGCCTGGTGGGCTTCGTGTTCCAGTCCTTCCAGTTGCTGCCGGCCCTGAACGCGCTGGAGAACGTCATGCTGCCGCTGGAGCTCGCGGGCGAGCGCGATGCCGCCGCGCAGGCGCGGCACATGCTCGGGCGCGTGGGCCTCGCCGATCGCCTGCGCCACTATCCCAAGCAGCTCTCGGGCGGCGAGCAGCAGCGCGTGGCGCTGGCTCGGGCCTTCGTGGTGAAGCCGCGGCTGCTGTTCGCCGACGAGCCCACGGGCAACCTGGACGCGGCCACGGGCCGCGGCATTATCGAGCTGCTGTTCCAGTTGAACGCCGAAAGCGGCACCACCCTGGTGCTGGTCACGCACGACGAGGCGCTGGCGGCGCGCTGCGGCCGCGGCATCCGGCTCGCGGCGGGGCGCATCGTGGCCGACGCCGCCGCGGCGGAACCGCGGGCCGCGCGGGGGTGAGCGGCCCATGAAACTCGCCTGGCGCATGCTCATGCGCGACTGGCGCGCGGGCGAACTGCGCGTGCTGGCCCTTGCGCTCGTCATCGCCGTGGCCAGCGTCACCAGCGTGGGCTTTTTCGGCGACCGCATCGCGCAGGCGCTGGTGCGCGACGCGCACCAGTTGCTGGGTGCCGATGCCGTGCTCGTCGCCGACCATGCCTGGCGGCCCGAACTGCGCGAGGAGATCGCGCGCCGGGGCCTCGCCATGGCCGAGACCGCCAATTTCATCAGCATGACGCGGCACGGCGAGGCGGCCCAGCTTTCGGGCGTGAAGGCGGTGAGCGCGGGCTATCCGCTGCGTGGGTCGCTGCGCATTGCATCCGGCCTGAACCAGCCGGACCGGCCCGCCACGGCCGCCCCCGAGCGCGGCACGGTGTGGGTGGACGAGCGCCTCGCCCAGTCGCTGCAGCTCAAGGTGGGCGACCAGGCCGCCGTGGGCGACTCGCTCTTTACCGTGGGCGCCATCCTCACCCTGGAGCCCGACCGCGGCGCCTCGTTCTTCAACTTCGCGCCGCGCCTGATGATGCGCATGGAAGACCTGCAGGCCACGGGCCTGGTGACCACGGGCAGCCGCATCAGCTATTCCCTGCTGGCGGCGGGCGAACCGGAGGCCGTGGCGCAGTTCGAGTCCTGGGCCAGGCCGCACCTCGCGCGCGGCGAGCGCCTGGAAAGCCTGGACAACGCCCGGCCCGAAGTGCGCAACACCCTGGAGCGCTCGCGCAACTTCGTGGGCCTCACCGCCCTCCTGGCGGTGGTGCTGGCCGCCGTGGCGGTGTCCCTGTCCACGCGGCGCTTCAGCCTGCGCCACCTGGACGGGTATGCCGTGATGCGCTGCTTCGGCGCCACGGCCGGGCGGTTGCTGGGCCTGGCGCTGCGCGAGTTCCTGATGCTGGGCCTGATCGCCAGTGCCGTGGGCACCGT
>DATNCF010000447.1:0-2983 GCA_035571675.1 Burkholderiales bacterium
GGGCGGGGAACGGCGCAAGGGAGGTGACCATGGCGGAGACACGCGAGCGCCTGAAGCGCGGCGAGCGAAGGCTGCAAATCCTGCAGGTGCTGGCGCAGATGCTCGAAACGCCGGCCGGCGAGAAAATCACCACTGCGGCGCTGGCCGCGCGCATCGACGTATCCGAGGCCGCGCTGTACCGCCACTTCGCCAGCAAGGCCCAGATGTTCGAAGGGCTCATCGAATTCATCGAGAGCTCCATTTTCGGCGTGGCCAACAAGATCACCGCCGACGAGGAAAACGGCCTCAAGCAGCTCTACGCCATGGTGAACATGCTGCTCGGCTTCGCCGAGACCAATCCCGGCATGACCCGGGTGCTGATCGGCGACGCGCTGGTGAACGAGAACGACCGCCTGCAGGCGCGCATCAACCAGTTGATGGACCGCATCGAGGCCACGTTGAAGCAATGCCTCAGGCTGGCCGCAACCCAGGCCGTTGAAGCCGCGCAGGCCGCCGGCGGGGATACCGCGAAACCGCCCGAATCGGCGGCCGACCCCAGCCCCCAGGCCAACCTCATCCTGTGCTACGTCATCGGGCGCTGGCACCAGTTCGCCAAGAGCGGCTTCAAGAAGAAGCCCACCGAGGGCGCGGACAAGCAGTTGCCGTTGTTACTGACTTGAACGCCTAGCGGCCGGCACACACCGCGCAGGCCGGATCGCGCGCCAGCCGCACCGTCCGCCACTCGCAGGCCAGGGCATCGAACAGCAGCAGTTTTCCCGACGAGCTGCTCCCCGCCCCCGTCAGCAGTTTCAGCGCCTCGGCCGCCTGCAGAGTGCCGATCACCCCGGTGAGCGGCGCGAACACGCCCATCACCGCGCAGCGTTCCTCGGTCAACTCGCCTTCCTCGGGGAACAGGCAGGCATAGCAGGGGCTGTCCTCCCGCCGTAGGTCGAACACCGCGAACTGGGCGTCGAAGCGGATGGCCGCGCCCGACACCAGCGGCTTTTTGTGCCGCACGCAGCCGCGGTTCACGGCGTGGCGCGTGGCGAAGTTGTCCGAGCAGTCCAGCACCACGTCGGCGCGCGCGATCTCGGCATCAAGTTCATCGCCTGCCAGGCGCGTGTGCAGGGTTTCGACTTTCACATCGGGATTCAGGCGCGCCAGCGTATCGCGGCCCGACTCCACCTTGGCCTTGCCCACCGCTGCGGTGGTGTGCAGGATCTGGCGCTGCAGGTTGGTCAGGTCCACCTCGTCGCCGTCGGCCAGCGCGATGCTGCCCACGCCGGCCGAGGCCAGGTACATGGCCGCGGGCGACCCCAGCCCGCCCGCGCCCACCACCAGCGCGCGCGAGGCCAGCAGTTTCTGCTGGCCTTCCACGCCGATTTCTTCCAGCAGAATGTGCCGGGAATAGCGCAGGAGTTGCTGGTCGTCCATGTGACTAGCTTAATTCAAGAACGGTCAACACAAAAAATTCGCCCCCGGGCCGGCAACCGACGCGGGGGCGATGTTTTGGAGCGGGGCGACTAGTTCTTGGCGGGGGCCGCGGCGTCGGTGTTGGCTTGGGCGCTTTGCACCTTGGCGCGCGCCAGCACCGGCTGGCCCTTGAGGTAGTTCAGGCCCTGCTGGAACACGAAGTCCTTGTCGCTGGCGAACTCCAGGGGCTGGAAGTTCTTGCTGTCCTCGGACGACTTTTCCTCGTCCTTGGCCCCGGGCTTGGGCGCGGTCTTGCCGGCGTTCGTTGCTTCGCTGCTCTTTTCGGCGATGGCCTTGGCCACGTCCTCGGGGTTGGCGAGGTGCTTGTCCAGGTCGGCTTCGCGCAGCTTGAACTCGGGCGTGGAGGTGTCTTCCACCTGCACGTCGGGCACGATGCCCTTGGCCTGGATGGAGTGGCCGCTGGGCGTGAAATAGCGCGCCGTGGTCAGCTTGATGGCCGTGTTGTTGCCGAGCGGCATGATGGTCTGCACCGAGCCCTTGCCGAAGGTCTGCGTGCCGATGATGGTGGCGCGCTTGTGGTCCTGCAGGGCGCCGGCCACGATTTCCGAGGCCGAGGCCGAGCCGCCGTTCACCAGCACCACCATGGGCACGGTCTTGATGCCGGGGGGCAGCTTCTTCAGGTAGTCGTCACCCGAGCCGCGCAGATAGTCCTCGGGCGAGGCCATGAACTTGCGGCGCGCGTCCTCGGTGCGGCCGTCGGTGGACACCACCAGCGCCTTGGAGGGCAGGAAGGCGGCCGCGATGCCCACGGCGCCGTTCAGGATGCCGCCCGGATCGTTGCGCAGGTCGAGGATGAGGCCCTTCAGCGGCCCCTGCTTGTACAGGGTCTCCACGGCCTTGGCCACGTTTTCGGCCGAATGCTCCTGGAATTGCGACACGCGGATCCAGCCGTAGCCGGGCTCGATGAGCTTGGACTTCACGCTCTGCACGCGGATGACGTCGCGCACCAGGGTGACTTCGAATGGCTTGGGCTCGCCCTTGCGCACCACGGTGAGCTTGATGGAGGTCTTGGGCTTGCCGCGCATGCGCTTGACGGCGTCATTGAGGCTCATGCCCTTCACCGGGGTCTCGTCCAGGCGCACGATCAGGTCGTTGGGCTTCAAGCCGGCCTTGAAGGCGGGCGAATCCTCGATGGGCGACACCACTTTCACGAAGCCGTCTTCCATGCCGACTTCGATGCCCAGGCCGCCGAACTCGCCCTGGGTGCCCACCTGCAGCTCCTTGAAGGCCTCCTGGTCGAGGTAGGCCGAGTGCGGGTCGAGGTCGGACAGCATGCCGTTGATGGCGCCGTTGATGAGCTTGCGGTCTTCCACCGGCTCGACGTAGCCCGACTTGATGGCGCCGAACACCTCGGCGAAGGAGCGCAGTTCCTCGATGGGCAGCGGCAGGCGGTTCTGCTGCGCATCGCGCTGTGCCACCGCCGAAAAGTTCAGCGACAGCAAAACGCCCGCGAGTACGCCGATTAATACCAGGCTGACTTGCTTGATCCTGCTGCCCTTGCCACTGCTCA
>DATNCF010000448.1:0-11340 GCA_035571675.1 Burkholderiales bacterium
ATGAAGCTATTCATGTTGAAGTCAACGGCAAAAAATATAGTGACGAAGATCACTTTATGGCTATCTGCGTGGCTATCAATATGCCCTCACCGGGCGAAAATTTTCCTGCAGCATGAGGGCAAAGTAATTACTGCGTTGCCGAGGGGCTATAACTTGGGCCTTTAAAGATTTTCCACTAACCAGTCAGCCTCGGACTTTCTTTTTTCAAGTCGCCAATGCGCGTCTAATAGCTGTATCAACGCCTTCTGTCTCTGCTCCACCACCTCGGGGGACCACTCGAGTGTGTTCAATACCTGAGTTGTAAGCACGAATGGTGAAATTCCTTCGCGTCGGAAATATGAATCCTTTTTTCTATCGAAGTCCCAATTCGACGCTTGACCGTTTTTCTTGCGGGTAAGTAGAGCCAAGTTGCCTATGCGGTGAACAATCCTGGCCCGATTCACTGGATCGGGAAACCACTCCAACCATTTGCTGCCCACCTTAGGGTTTTGCGGTAGCACGTGTTCGACCGAGATGACGCTATAGTCATAGTTGGCCCCACCTCCAGACAGCAGACTGTCTAGACGAAGAAGTACGGGCGTTCGCGCCTTGGCTGACAGGTCTTCATAGATAGGCCCATCCAAGCGCTGGTGGAAATCCATCTGCTCGGGTGGTTCAAGCTGAAGACTTGAAGTCTCTAGGCTTAGGTCTTTTCTTGCTTCAATTTCGCCGGTGACTTTGGCAAAACGCTCGATGCGATCATTCACGTTCTTGCTGGTCACTAGCATGTAATAGGCTAGGCGCTCCAGATCCGACAAGAATTCGGCCATAGCCGGAGCATTGTCGCGGTGCGCAACTGCAAATGCAATGGCGGGCGGAACCCAGTCATTGAATTCAAGTCGGTTGAGCCACCGTAGATGCCCGTTGACAATTTCGGCGTGGCTAGGAGCAGAGTAGGACGAGGAGCTGAGATCGCCATATGCTTGAGCCATCGGTAGCAGCACGTCATCGATGAATTTAATTGGAGTCCTGATGGCGGGCACATATTCTTCAAACTCTTTGAGGAGGGTTTCTTTTGCCTTCGCTTTTCGGAAAATGGTTCGAATGTGACCGAAGAGCGTATTAAAATCATCTCGCCCTAAGTCCTCCTCGGCGTCCTCCCATTTGGCTGTATAGCGTTCTCGGTTTGACTCCGCTATGCCACCAATAATTCGTGCCTTAAGAATATCTGTTGCAGTTAGGTCGAGCCCTCTGCTGTTGAGTACAGAAAAAATCCGGTAGGCGGAATTTTCGTCTGGGGTCGCTACAACTACTAGATAGCACCGCTGTAGTATGAATTGCGCTAGTTCAACTCGCATTTCCTCCTTCATTTTTTCTAATTTTTCTTGAAAGAGGCGCGCGTTATTTCGGAGATTTAGTCTGCTATCAACCAACGAGGCTTCCAGTTTCAGCAGTTCGGGGAATCCGCCCTCAAGTTGAACGTACTTTTTGAAGAATTCAGCATCTCTTTCACGAAGCGTTAAACGAAACCGGTCTTCCGTCCCGGTGAATGTGTCGCCCTGCTCATACAGCCGCTTTGTGATCAGACTCTGTAGCTTCTGGTCAACATTGGCGCGAATCGCTGCCAGAAGCAGGGTTAGCGTAGTAAGTCTCTGTTGCCCGTCTACAACGTCAGAATCGGGAGAATCTCCCTTTATGAGCACGATGCTGCCCAGAAAATACGTGGGCATATCTATAACCGGCCCAGGGTTCGCTTGAGTGAAACCTAGGAGATCATCAAGAAGCTCACGAGCTTGATCTGGCGTCCAAGAATATGGCCGCTGATAGTCTGGAATTCTGAACACATATTCGTCACTGAAAATCTTCTGGACGGGTTGCTCATGGGCAACCAGCGTTTTAGCCATGGTCCGGCCCTCCCAGGACGGCTGTTGAATACGAACGAAGCGGTCGCTCGTTCTACCCAATTGAATGAGGTTATATATTAGCCCTAATTGAGAGAGGGCTTTGTTCTAGGCGACCTAAAGCACTTCCCCGTGGTGAAGGGGCGCAGCCGCTCACCTCATAGGTCAGCGCTTTTATGAAGACCAATTCGACCCGTGCATAACTATGTCGCTGGGAATGCCGGGCGGCAGTTCCAGGCTGACCACCACATCCTTGTCCGAATGCCGCGCCTGCAGGGCGCGATAGGCCTTGACGCAGGCCGCGAAGGCGTCTTCCGCCCATTCGGTGGTGCCGCGCCGGGCCGGGCTTGCGACCGGCACGCATTCCCAGTCGTTCAACTGCAGGTCCCAGGCAATCCACGCATAAGCCTCTTCGGCCAGTACGAAAAAGCAGGCCCGGACGAGCGGGCGCTTGGTGGGTTGAGGCTGGTCCATGATCTGTCTCCGCTGGCGACGTCCTGAGTTCAGGGTACTCGCCGGCGCGGACAGCCCTATAGGCGCAGCGCGCTTTCTGGGGTCGGCGCTTGACCGGCACCGGGTCGAGGGCGGACGGCTAGATGCCGAACGGAAGCGCAGCGCGGTGAGGGGCCGACCTAGGCCCGCGCCACGGTGACCGGCGGGTCGTCGCCCAGCATGGGCAAATGCACCGTTATGCGGCTGGGCGTGACCTCGACCCGCACCAAGCCCTGTTTTTCCAGGATGACCAGCACGTCGCGCAACTCGCCAGTGTCATCGCTGCCCAGGCGCTTGCCCACCATGGGCAGCAGGGCGCGCAAATCCTTCTCCGTAAGCAACGAAACCGCCACTCTCCCTGGCTTTCTATTTCATCGCGGCGGCGATCTGGGCCCATATGGCGGCCACCTGCGAGCCGTAGCTGCTCAACTGCTTACGGCTGGGGGAGGCCACGGCGAGCACGGTCGTACGTCCGTCATCTTTCTTTTTGCGTCGCACAATGACCCCTTGCTCGCTCAGCTTGGCCAAGCGGCGCCGAATGGTGGTGCGCGAGCTGATGTCCAGGAGAAAGAGTTGCTTCAAGGTAAGGGGCTGGCCCTCTTCCTCGGCAAACCCCACTTCGATGATGATGTCGAAGTCGACCACGGACTTGACGAACGGCAAGTGCCCTTTTTCCAGCGCCCTGACACTCTTCAATGTGGCAAATAACTTCATGTTTTTAAATGGTTTTTTAAACTAATTGCCCGGTAGTTTGCGGTTGAAGCCCTTGATTGGCAAGCAAAATTGGGTGCCGTTTTGGTTTTCTCCGGCGCGAAATCACGCCCTTCCTTGTAGGTTTTCTTAGGTAAGTTTGTTCCATTCGGCGCGACAAAATTCCAGATCGGGTATGCGCCGGCGAGGCCATGTTCCATTGATCCATTTGTCACAGCCAACGTCGGACAATGCCCCATTGTTCGACATCGAATGTCAATGGCCGAGCGACACTGCACAGGGCGTAACGCCCGGATGCGGTGTCATGCCGGGGCCCGTGTTTTTTGCGGAACGAGCGCGGGCGTTTCCGCTTCCTATGACAATGCACGACCTGATCGATCCCCTGTCCGACGCCCTGGCCGTGCGCTTGTTCACGCTGGCCGGCGCGCCCTTCACACTGGGCCATTTCCTCGCCGCGCTCGCGGCGCTGTTCGCCCTGCTGGTGGTCACGCGTCGGCTGCGGGGATGGCTGCGGACGCGCCTGATCCACTACGGCCGGGTGGACACGAGCACGGTCGAGACCATTTCCGCCCTCACGCAGTACGTGCTGCTCACCCTGGGCTTCCTCACCATCCTCAACGAGGTGGGCCTGAAGCTGTCGTCGCTCACCGTGCTGGCGGGCTCGTTCGGCGTGGGCGTGGGCTTCGGCCTGCAGAACATTTTCAGCAACTTCATCAGCGGCCTCATCGTCATGTTCGAGCGGCCGGTGAAAATCGGCGATCACATCGTGGTGTCCGGAATGGAGGGTGACGTGGTGCGCATCGGCATGCGCGCCACCACGCTGAAGAGCACCCAGGGCAGCTTCATCATCGTGCCCAACCAGGCCATCATCACCAGCAACGTCATCAACTGGGACGAAGGCTTTCATAGCGCGGTGGTGCTGCAATACCGCATGCTGGGCGGGGTGAAGGACAACCAGGCATTGCTGCTGGAGGTCGCGCGCGGCGTGCCGGACATCCTGGAAACGCCCGCGCCCTCGGCTTACGTGACCGGCGTGGACCACGCCGGGCAGATCATGGAACTGCATTTCACGGTCAGCGGCGATCAGACGCGGCGGCTGGCCGCGGTCAACGCCTTCAACACCGCGCTCACCGAGCAGCTGGCCGCGCGCGGCCTGAAGCTGGCGCCCAATCCCTGACTGCGCATGCCCCGGCCGCGGCCAGGGAAGGGAGGGGCAGCGTAACCGTTACAATGGCTGCCGCGAGGGCCAGTCCCCGCGCACACGGCCTCCATCCATGTCCCAGCCCGAATCCCTCGCGCTCATCCTGCGGGCGCTTGCCTTCGCCGCGCACAAGCACCGCGACCAGCGGCGCAAGGACCCGCAGGCTTCGCCCTACATCAACCACCCCATTGCGCTGGCCAACGTGCTCATCAACGAAGCCGGGGTGCACGACGCGCGCACGCTGTGCGCGGCGCTGCTGCACGACACGGTGGAGGACACCCAGACCACGCCCGAGGAACTGGAGCGGGAGTTCGGCCAGGCCATCCGCGACGTGGTGCTCGAGGTCACCGACGACAAGCGGCTGACGCGGGAAGAGCGCAAGCGCCTGCAGATCGTGCACGCCGCCAGGCTTACCCGGCCGGCCAAGCTGGTGAAGCTGGCCGACAAGATCTGCAACCTGCGCGACGTGGCCCACAATCCTCCCCCCAACTGGGACCTGGCGCGCCGCCAGCAATATTTCGACTGGGCGAAACAGGTAGTGGATGGTTTGAGAGGGGTCCACCCCAAGCTGGAAGCCATTTTCGACGCGGCTTACCTCATGAAGCCCGCTAAATGAACGAGCTGGCTTTGCCGAGGCTGCAACTGCCGCCGCGGCCTTCCGAGCGAACACTGCTGATCTGCGTGGTCTGCTCCATTGCCCTGCACGCAGCCGTGCTGACGCTCTCGCCTCGCCACAAGGAAGGCGGCGCCGCGTCGGGCGAGCCCGTGATGAAGGCGCGGCTCCTGCCGCGCGAAACAGTTCAGTCGCAGGAGCCGCTTCCTCCTGTAGAAGTGCAGAAGCCGGTGCCGCCCCCACCGACGCCCAAGCCACAAGTTCCACAACCGACACCCAAGCCGGTACAGCAGACGCCGCTGACCGCGCCCACGCCGTCCCCCACCGCGCCGCGCATCGCCGCGCCCGAACCGGCGCCTGCTCCCTCCGCTCCGCCGCCAACGGCTGCGGTCCAGCCGCCTGCAACTGCGCCGCTGGCTCCTTCCGCGCCGAGCGCAACTCCGCGCGGGGCCAGTGGTGAGGCAACATCGGGCGATACTGCGGGCAATGTTGATGAGGCGGCGCTGGGAAAATTGAAATCCAATCTGGCCGGAGTGATCAGGAATAAATCCCCCCAATACCCCGCGGTGGCCAGGCAGCAAGGCTGGGAAGGGCGGGTAACGATCCGGCTCAAAATCGATGCCAATGGACGGTCGAGCGACTACCAGGTCATCTTGTCGAGCCAGCATGACGTCCTGGACAAAAATGCAGAACAAAGAATCAGGAATGCGTTGTTCGAGGCTTGGACCAGGACCCCCGAGGTACGGGGCAAAGCTTTCAGCTTTGAGGTGATCACCGACTACAAGCTGACTGCTAGTGAATGATCCAGCCTCCTGGGACATCTTCTGCCGGGTGGTCGACAACTTCGGCGACGCCGCAGTATGTTGGCGGCTCGCGAAGCAACTGGCGAACGAGCAGGGGGGGCCAGTCCGGCTATGGATAGACCAGCCGCAGGCCTTGCACGCGCTGCAGCCGGTCATTGATCCTCACCTGACCGTCCAACTTGTCGAAGGGGTCGCTGTCCGGCCTCTCGCGGCGGAAGCCGCGAGCCGCGTGTACGAACCAGCCGCAGATATCGTGGTGGAAGCATTCGGCTGCGGGCTACCCGAAGCCTATGAGCAGTTGCTCGAGAAACGCCAATCCTCGGACCGCAAGACGCTGTGGATTGTCCTGGAATATCTGAGTGCAGAGTCGTGGGTGTCGTCGCACCACGGACTGCCTTCACCGCATCCACGCCTGCCCGTCGAACGCTATTTCTTCTTTCCAGGATTCACGCCGGACACCGGTGGTTTGCTGTGCGAAACCGATTTGCTGACCAGACGCGACAAATTCTTGTCCGATCCGGTCCACAAAAGACGTTTCTGGGAGGCCCTGGGCTTCGCCCAGGGGAAGGTCGCGGCGCAAGCGGATGACTCCGTGACCATCAGCCTGTTCGGTTACGAGAATCCGGCTGCCGCTTTGCTGCTGCAAGCTTGGACTGACAGCCCCGTCCCGGTAATCGCTGCCATCACCTCCGGCCGCATCCGCCCGCAGGTGATGGAGTTCCTGGGCCTGTCGCAGACGAATCCTGATGCCATGAACGGCCAAACGGTCAGGCTGGGGAATCTCGAAGCCCGCTTCATTCCCTTCCTGTCCCAGCCGTCCTACGACCAACTGCTCTGGTCCTGTGACATGAACTTTGTCCGCGGCGAGGATTCGTTCGTGCGCGCCCAGTGGGCAGCCCGGCCGCTGGTGTGGCAGGTCTACCCGCAGGCCGACAATGCCCACCGCCTCAAGCTGGATGCCTTCCTGGATCTGTATTGCGGCCGGTTGCCGCGGGAACTGGAGGGGCCATTGCGTGGTCTGTGGATGGGCTGGAACGGGCAGGGCGGGTCGCCCGATTGGGGGCGGCTATGGGCCGAGCTCGCGGCGGCACGCGAGGCCTGGACCGACCATGCCAGGAACTGGGAGGAAAACCTGCTGTTGGCGGGCGATTTGGCGTCTAAACTGGCGCAATTCTGCCGAAACAGGCTAAAATAACGGGTTTTTCGGGGGTTGATTTACGTTGGCGCGCCTTTGAGGGCAGGCAAGGCGCGCTTTAATGACCTCGGCCCCTCCAATCCCAAACCGCAGCAGCAAAATCCAGGATTAACGCATGAAGATCGCACAGGAAGTCCGTTCCGGCAACGTGATCATGGTGGGCAAGGACCCGCTGGTGGTGCAGAAGGCCGAATTCAGCAAGTCCGGGCGCAACGCGTCCGTGGTGAAGATGAAGCTCAAGAACCTGCTCACCGGCGCGGCCAGCGAGACCGTGTATCGCGCCGACGAGAAGTTCGAAATGGTCAATCTCGAGCGCAAGGAAGTGACCTACTCCTACTTCGCCGACCCGTTCTACGTGTTCATGGACGCCGACTACAACCAGTTCGAGATCGAAGCCGACAGCATGGGCGACGCGCTCAACTACCTCGAAGAGGGCATGCCCTGCGAGGTCGTGCTGTACCAGGAGAAGCCCATTTCGGTGGACATTCCCCAGACCGTGGTGCGCGACATCGAGTACACCGAGCCGGCCGTGCGCGGCGACACTTCGGGCAAGGTGCTCAAGCCGGCCAGGCTGAAGACCGGGTTCGAAATACAGGTGCCGCTGTTCTGCGAAACCGGCGACCGCATTGAAATCGACACCCGCACAGGTGAGTACCGCGCCCGCTCCAAGGCGTAAGCACTCCGGCGCTGCATGCGTGCTGGCGGCGCTGCTCGTCGCCGGCTGCGGCGCCACGCCGTTTTCGAAATCCGGGCCCGGCACCGGCGCGTCCGGCATGCCCGCCCAGGGCGCCACTCCGGCGCCCGTCATACCGGCTCCTTCAGTCATCGCTCCCAAGCCGCGCATCGCGCTCGCCCTGGGCGGCGGCGCGGCGCGCGGCTTCGCCCACATCGGCGTCATCAAGGCTCTGGAGGCGCAGGGCATCGTGCCCGACATCATCGTCGGCACCAGCGCGGGCAGCCTGGTGGGCGCCCTATACGCCAGCGGCCTGTCGGGCTTCGACCTGCAGAGGGCCGCCATCGGCATGGAAGACGGCGCCATCACCGACTGGTCGCTGCCCTCGCGCGGCGTCATAAAGGGCGAGGCCCTGCAGAACTTCGTCAATCACGCCGTGGCCGGCCGCCCCATCGAGAAGATGCCGCGCACCCTCGCCATCGTGGCCACCAACCTGCAGACCGGCGAGGCGCTGGTGTTCCGCACCGGCAACACCGGCATGGCGGTGCGCGCCTCGTCCAGCGTGCCCGGCGTGTTCCAGCCGGTCACCATCGGCGGCCAGGAATACGTGGACGGCGGCCTGGTGGCGCCGGTGCCCGTGCGCATCGCGCGCGGCCTGGGCGCGGACATCGTCATCGCCGTGGACATTTCGGCGCGGCCGCGGGTCCAGAAGACGCTGTCCAGTTTCGAGGTGCTGCTGCAGACCTTCGCCATCATGGGCCAGAGCCTGGTGGCGGGCGAGCTGCCGCTGGCCGACGTGGTGGTGCAGCCCGACGTGGGCCGCATTGCCGGCACGGATTTCAATTCGCGCAACCTGGCGGTGCTGGAAGGCGAGCGCGCCGCGCAGGAGCAAATGCCCAAGCTGCGCGCCCGCATCACGGCGGTGGAAGCGCAGTTGGCCGCCAATGCCAATGCGGCGGCGCATGCGGGGCCGGCGCGCGCGGCGCCCGAACCGACCGCTACGGCCGGGCCGCTGGGCACGCCGGTGCTGACGCGCTAACGCCGGTCAGTTCGCTTATTCGACCAGACGGCGCGCGCCGTCGTAGCGCTTCTGCCAGTAGCGGGCGTCCATGTTCTCAGTGCGCACCACGGCGCCCGGCTTCGGAGCGTGGATGAAGCGCCGGTCGCCGAGATAAATGCCCACGTGAGAGTAGGGGCGCTCAGTGTTGAAGAACACCAGGTCGCCGATTTCCAGGTCCGTGAGGGCCACGGATCGGCCGTAGCGGCTTTGGGCCAGGGCGTTGTGCGGCAACTTGAGGTTGTAGGCCTGCTGGAACACGTGCGCCACCAGGCCGCTGCAGTCGAATCCGGTGGCGTGGCTCTGCCCGCCGCGGTGATAATCGAAGCCTTCGGTGGCCAGCACCTGCAGCAGCAGTTCGGGCGAGCGCTCGGACATGCGCGGGGCGGCGGCGGTTCGTTCAGGAGTTTTCGAGGAAGAGGCGGAAGCCGAGCCCGTTGCGGGCGGTTGCTCGGGCGGTGCGGGCGGCAGCGCGCTGCATCCAGTAAGAATGCCGGCTAAAGCAATAGAAAACAATTGCTTGTACGCGCTCATTGAAGTAATTTAGTAGAAAATACCGGGAAAGTAAAGCGGATGGCAAAGTGGCGGCGGCGGGGTTGGGTGAAGCGGGTGATGCAGGCGGCGTGGGTGTTGGGGCTGGCGGTGATGATGGCCGCCTTGCCAGCACGCGCCGAGGTCGAAGTCATTACCCTCAAGTACCGCAGCGCCGAGCAGATGCTGCCCATGCTCACGCCGCTGGTGGAAAAAGGGGGCGCCGTCACCGGCACCCAAAATCAGATTGTCATCCGATCCAGTCCCGGAAACATTGTCGACCTGCGCAAGGTGGTGGACAGCGTGGATCGTGCTCCGCGGCGGCTGCTCATCTCGGTGCGCCAGTCCACCGAAGCGGCGGGCAGCGTGCAGGGTGGGCGCATCTCCGGCTCGGTCTACAGCAGCTCGGGCGGCAACACCGGAGGCTCGGTGCGCGCCCAAATCTATGACTCGCGCAACAGCGAGGCGGACGGGGTGACTCAGACCATCCAGGCGCTTGAGGGCGCGCGGGCGCAGATCCAGGTGGGCGAATCCGTGCCCGTGCCGCAGACCACCATCCTTGGCGATCCGCGGCGGCTCGGCGTGACGGGCGCGGTGGTGAACGGGCCGCCCGTGTACCGCGATGCCACCACCGGCTTCCAGGTCGTGGCGCGCATGGCGGGCGACCGGGTGACCCTGGAAATCGCTCCGCGCCGCGATGCGTTTTCAGGTGACAACGGAGCCATGGCCATCCAGCGGGCCGCCACTACGGTTTCGGGCCGGCTGGGCGAGTGGATGGACCTGGGTGGTATTAGCAGCGGCGAGGCGCGTTCCGGCAGCATCAGTTCCCAGCGCAGCGAAAGCCGGCGCATTCAGGTGAAAGTTGAAGAACTTCAGTAGCGCGCAGGCAGACGTGGCCGAAGCGGATTCGCATCCAGAGTCAGGACGGAGCGGCAAGGAACCGCCCGCGCCGCGCACGCCCCACGACGTCTCGGCCTCCGAACTGGCCGGCGTGTTCGCCGACGGCGGGCCCCTGTCGCGCGCCATCGAGGGCTGGCGCGCGCGGCCGCAGCAGGTCGACATGGCGGCGCGCATTGCCGCTACCATCCGCCAGTCCGGCGTATTCGTGTGCGAGGCGGGCACCGGCACCGGCAAGACCGTGGCCTACCTGGCCCCGGCGCTGCTCTCGGGCGCCAAGGTCATCATTTCCACCGGCACGAAGACCTTGCAGGACCAGCTTTTCCACCGCGACCTGCCCACGGTGCGCAACGCGCTCGGCGTGCCGGTCACCGCGGCGCTGCTCAAGGGCCGCGCCAACTACGTGTGCCACTACCACCTCGAGCACAACCTGCTCGACGGGCGCCTGCCCGACCGCGAGAGTGTCAACCACCTGCAGAAAATCGTGCGCTTTGCCAAGCAGACCCAGCGCGGCGACCGCAGCGAGTTCCCTGACGTGCCCGAGGATTCTCCGGCCTGGGCCCTGGCCACCTCCACCCGCGACAACTGCCTGGGCGGGCAGTGCCCCGACCACGAGCGCTGCTTCGTCATGGCGGCGCGCCGCGACGCGCTGGCAGCCGACGTGGTGGTGGTGAACCACCACCTGTTCTTCGCCGACATCATGCTGCGCGATGAGGGCCTCACCGAACTGCTGCCTTCCTGCAACGCCGTCATCCTGGATGAGGCGCACCAGTTGCCCGACACTGCGACGCTGTTCTTCGGCGATTCCGTGTCCACGGCGCAGGTCATCGAACTGGCGCGCGACGCGCGCGTGGCCGGCATGAGCGCGGCCAAGGACGACACCGAACTGCAGCGCCGCGCAGACGGCCTGGAGAAGGCCGCGCGCGACCTGCGCCTTACCCTGCCGCGCGATACGCGCCGTACCGGGCCGGAGCTGGACGCCAACCTTGACTTCCGCCAGTCGGTGGCCGGCGCCGAGAGCGCCTGCGCGCAACTGGCCGCGGCCCTGGGCGCGGTGGCCGAGCGCGACAAGGGCCTGGCTTCGTGCGCCGAGCGCGCCGAGGAACTGCTGGCGCGGCTGCGCAACTGGCGCGGCTCGGGGGACTCCAAGGACGAGGACGCCGACCTCGTGCGCTGGGCAGAGACCCACACCCATGCGCTGGTGCTGCACGCCACGCCTTTGCGCATCGCGCCCATTTTCCAGCGCCAGTTGCAGGGTCGGCCCCGCGCCTGGATTTTCACCTCCGC
>DATNCF010000449.1:0-2329 GCA_035571675.1 Burkholderiales bacterium
CCGACTGCGGTGTTCACGCATCCGAACATCGCCACGGTCGGCTTGACCGAAGAGCAGGCGCGGCGGACCCTCGGGGAGATCGCGATTTACCGCACCGAATTCAGGCCGCTGAAACACACGCTCAGCGGTCGCGATGAACGCACCCTCATGAAGCTGGTGGTGGACGGCGCCAGCGGCCGGGTCGTCGGCCTGCACATGGTGGGACCGGACGCGGGCGAAGTGGTGCAGGGCTTTGCGGTAGCGATGAAAGCAGGCGCCACCAAAGAGATCTTCGACGGCACGATCGGCATCCATCCCACCGCGGCCGAGGAGTTCGTCACGATGCGAGATCCAATGCCGGGCTGAGAAATTCGCCTTACACAGGTTTACAAAATCGAGTATGCGCGCGACGCGCTTTACCGTTCGTTTGCGCTGTTTTTCCTGGCTCAGGCGTTTACTGCACATAAGGGAACCTCATGACGCCCGGCCGCCTGTTTCAAATTTTTCTTTTCCGGCTGTTACCGGCGCTGCTTGTTGCATTGTTGGGCGGCCCAGCCATGGCGCAGGCGGATCCGCCAGGACGGGTGGCGCGGCTGAATCATGCGGAGGGCACGACCGTTTATTCGCCCGCCGGCGATAACGAATGGACCGACGCCGAGCTCAACCGGCCGCTCACACGCGGCGACCGGCTCTGGACCGACCGCGGATCGCGCGCCGAAATCCAGATAGGCTCATCGGCGGTCCGGATGGACGGGCGCACCCATCTGGAGATCCTGGTGCTGGACGATCAAACGGCGCAACTGAGCGTGAGGCAGGGCGCGGTCAACGTGCGCGTGCGCAGCCTGCCCGAAGGCGAGAACTTCGAGATCGACACGCCCAACCTGGCCTATCGCGCCGCCTATCCCGGCGACTACCGCATCGACGTCGATGCGGCCAGCGGTACCACGCGGGTGACGATCCATTCCGGCACCGGCGCCGTGTACGGGGAAAGCGGTCAGGCGCTGCCGCTGGGCGGCGGCCAGCAGATCACGTTCCGCGCGCGCGCGCTGATGCAAGTGAACGCGCAGGAGTCACCGCCGCAGGATGCATTCGATCGCTGGGCGACCGATCGCAACCGGCTCGAAGACCAGTCGATCTCGGCGCGCTATGTACCGCGCGAAGTGGTCGGCTACCAGCAGCTCGATGCCCATGGCCAGTGGGCACAGGATGCGGCGTATGGCATGGTCTGGTACCCGCGTGGGACCGAGCCCTATTGGGCGCCGTACCGCCACGGCCATTGGGAATGGATTTCGCCGTGGGGCTGGACCTGGATCGACGATGCGCCATGGGGCTTCGCGCCGTTCCACTACGGCCGCTGGGCGCTGATCGGTTCGCGCTGGGCCTGGGTGCCTGGCCACCTGGGGCTGCATCCGCTTTATGCGCCCGCCCTGGTGGCTTTCATCGGGGGCGGCGGCGGCGGTGTCAACTGGAATATCTCGCTCGGCTCCGGGCGGCCCGGCGTGGCCTGGTTCCCGCTGGCGCCCGGCGAGGCGTGGCAGCCGGGTTATCGCGCCAGCCCGGTCTACATCAGCAATGTCAACCGTCACATTGCGGTGCAGGACAACGCGGGTTATGCGCACCAGCGGCATTCGGAAGCGCTTACAGCGGTTTCGGCGGAAGACTTCCACCGCGGCCGGCCGGTGCGCGCCGGCGTCGTGCGCGTGGCCGCCAACGCGCTGTCCAACTCGCAGGTCGTGCCGCCGCCTCCGATGCCTGAACGCAGTGGCGTGCTCGCCCGCGAGCGCGCCACGCCCTCGCACGTGATCCCGCCGGCCAGTGCCGAGATTCGCCAGGTGATCGCCAACCCGGCGCCGGCAATGCCGGTAGCGCAGGCGGCGCAGGTTCAGGCGGCGGCGCAGGTCCAGGCGGCGGCGCAGGCGCAAGCTGCGCAAGCGCAAGCGGCCAAGATCCAACTTGCCCAGGCCCTGGCTCAGCAGGAAGCGGATGCCCAGCGCGCCAGCCAATCCGCCGAGCAGGAAAAGACCCAGCGCCAACAGGTGCAGGCCGCCGAAGAGGCCAAGCTGAACGCGCAACCCAAACCCACGGAACTAGCGAAGCCGGCACACCAGGTCACTGCCGCCGCGGCGGCCGCCACTGCGGCAATCGCTGGCCAGGCACGCAGCAAAGAGCAAGTCAGGCGCGAGCAAACGGCCAAGCGTGCCGAGCGCGCCAAGCACGAGCTGCAGGCCAGGCGCGTTGAGCAAGCCAAGCGCGAGCAAGCCGCGGCGCGGGCCGAGCAAGCCAAGCGCGAGCAAGTCGCGGCGCGGGCCGAGCAGGCCAAGCGCGAGCAAGCCGCCGCGCGGGCCGAGCA
>DATNCF010000450.1:0-10977 GCA_035571675.1 Burkholderiales bacterium
TGGAGAAACGCCGCGCACCACCTGGGGCTCGCTCCCCGCCGGCACGCCGGCCGGCAGCGGGCCGGCCGGCGGACGGGTCCTTGCCCGCCCCAGCAGGCGCTTCAGCCGCGCCTTGCCGTTATGCGCCGCGCGATTCAGCCAGTAGGCATGCGCGGACTTGAACGCCAGCACGCGGTTCACGTTGCGCACGCGGTTGGCAAAGCGGTACTTGTACGACTCGGAGCCCACGGTGAAATCGAATTCATCGAGCTTGTCCTCGATGGCCGCGTCGAGGAGGAATTTCAGCATCACCTCGCCGGGCGCCTTGAAGGCGAAGCGCGTGTCGAAGGTCGACTTGTAGTAGATGAAGGAGCGCCGGTATTCGAAGCCGAAATGAAAGGCGAGCGGCTGGCCGTTGAACAGCACCACGTCGAACCTGAGCCAGCCGCGCGGGAACAGTTCCCTCACCAGGTCCTCGTAGAAGCGCCGTTGCGCTGGGTCGCCGAATTGGCTGGGCGTGGAAGTGCGTCCCCAGCGCGCCTTGTGCTGCTCGAAAAACTCCCCCAGGTAGCCGAGGATCTCTTCCATGCGCGTGCAGCGGTGGAAGCGCAGGTCGCCCGACTTGCGGAAAAAGGCCACGTGCCTTTTCAGGCTGGTCTTGCCGGCGGCCTTGAGGTCGGCCTGGCGGTCGCCCAAGACGCGCACCGGCGCGTCCATTTCGAAATCCGCGCAGGCCTTGAGGCCGCGCCGCGCGAAGTAATCCAGCGCCCTGTGCAGGTTCTGCGAATGCCCCGGGAAGTGGGAGAGGTCGATGCGGCTGAATTGATGCGCCGCGCCGCAGATGTTTTCCAGCAGCGCATCCAGCGCCTCCGGAACGTCCGGATCGACGATGAAATCGCAGAAGTCCGACGCGTGATTGGGACTGCCGATGAAGCGGATGCTGCCCGCCCCGAACGGTCCTGAGCGGTACACCATCATCGGCGCCACGCCCACCAGCCGCGGGCCGCTGAAGGCCAGCACCACCAGCAGTTCGTGCGGCGCGCCGAAAGCCCGCCACCAGCACATCTGCCAGGCCAGCGTCTGGAACACGCTGCCGGCCCGGGCGCGCTGCAGCAGCGCCGACCAGGCGTTGTCGAGGTCGGGAATGTCCTGCCAGCCCTCGAGGCGGACGGTGCGGATGCGCCTGGTTTCCGGCCGTGCCGGAGCGGACATCCTGGGTGCGGGTGGCAGCAACGTAGCGAGCATGTCTTATGTTTTCTCCCGGAAACGGCTTTCAGGGTAGCGCTCGGCGACGCCGCGCGCCCTCGCGCCGCTTGGTCCAAAAGAACCAGAGTTCGCGGGCCCGGCGATGATGCGCGTTCTTGATCGGGTCCTAGGATGGGTTGGTCGGCCGCCCGTGGTGGCCGCGCTTGCCGCCGGGCCCCCGGACGGGGTTTGCGCAAGCGCATACGGAGGGAATGGTCATGCCGATGCTTCGCACGCTGACACAGAGCGACCTGCCGGGAGTGGCCTCCCTGTTCGAGCGCGTCTATCCCCAATACCGCTGGAAGTCGCGGCCGGCGTTCGAGGGGTACTGCCGCGACATGCTGTTCGCCAATCCCTGGCGCGACCTCGACCTGCCCTCCTGGATCGCCGAGGAGGATGACGGACGCATCACCGGCATGATCGCCGTGCTGCCGCGGCCCATGCGCTTCCGGGGCCGCTCCATCCGCGTGGCGGTGCCCTGCCAGTTCATGGTGGACCCCGACAAGCGCAACACCCTCACCGCGCTGCAGCTCATGAAAAAGGTGGCGGCCGGCCCCCAGGACCTGACGCTCGCCGACGGCGCCAATGACATGGCGCGGCGCATGTGGATGGGGCTGGGCGCGGTCACGCCGCCGCTGTACAACCTGCACTGGGTGCGGCCGCTGCGGCCCATGCGCTACGGGCTGGCGCTGCTGCCGCGGAAAGCCCTCCCGGCGCCCATACGCCTGCCGGCGAAACCGCTCGCCGCGGTGGCCGACGCATTCGCCGCGCGGCTCGGCCCCAACCGCTTCCTCTCCGAGGAGGACGGCCTGTCCGAGCACCCCATCGATGCCGGCACCATGCTGGAACACCTGCCCGAACTCATGAACGGCCACGCGCTGCAGCCCAACTACGACATGCGCGCCTTGCCCTGGCTCATCGACCAGACCGGCCGCAAGGCGCGCCATGGACGGCTGCGCAGCCGCGCCGTGCTGGACACGAAGCGCGAGCTTCTGGGCTGGTACCTGTACTACGCCAAGCCCGGGGACGTCAGCGAAGTGGTGCAGATCACCGCCCGCAAAGGTGCGTTCGACCGCGTGCTGCAGCACATGCTTGCCGACGCCTGGAAGCAAGGCGCCGTGGCCGCGCGCGGGCGGCTCGAGCCCCAGCACGTCAAGGAATTCTCCGACCGCCACTGCTTCTTCCGCCAGGAATCGCCCAGCACGGTGGTGTACTCCAAGGACCCGGAACTGATGGCCGCCATCCAAAGCGGCGACGCGGTGCTCGGCCGCCTCGAAGGCGAGTGGTGGCTGAGATTCCAGGGCGGTTGAGCACAGTGGGTCTGCGGCCATGGCATCCCAACTGGACAAGCGCACGTGTGGTCCGGGTCGCGGCGTGGGGCAGGAGCGCATGCCGGCGGCCGGAAGGTCCGGCATGAGGCCCGAGTGGAGGCCCGCCGAAGGCTCAACGGCAACCCCGCAGGCAGATCCCTCCCCCAAGGAAGCGCCCCGGGTCTCATCGCCTGACGGGCCGCCCCGCCCTGCCGCGGCGCGGCGCGGCGCAAGCCGGCAGTCCGTGCTGGTCGTACAGGACCCGCAGGCATTGGGCGAGTTCGTCACCGCCTGGGAAGACCTGGCCGCCGCCGCGCTGGAACCCAACGTCTACTTCGAGCCGTGGATGCTGCAGAATGCGCTGAAGGCGTTCGGCGCGCGGGACAACCTGCGCGTGCTCATGGTGCACAACCATCCTTCGGGGCGGCCGGACCCGGCCGGAAAACTGGCGCTGCTGGTCCCTCTGCAGCCCACGCTCTCGTTCAAGCAACTGAGGGTCATCGAGTCCTGGATATACCCGCAGTGCGGCCTGGGAGCGCCGCTGGTGCGAGCCCCGGGAGCGCGCGAATCGGTGGCGCGGCTGCTGGACTGGGCGAACTCGGAGGGAAGCGGCGCGTCGCTGTTGGCCCTCAAGCGCATTGCCCGCGGCGGCCCGCTGCACACCTTGATTTTCCAGGTGGCGGTGGAAGCGGGCCTGCATCCCAGCAGCACCGATGCCGCCGGCCGTGGGTTGTGGCGCCACGCGGAAGGCGCCGACTCCGATGCCGCTCTGCCCATCGGCCTGAGGCGGCGCCTGCGACAGAAGGAACAGCGCCTGGCCCAGCGCGGGCACCTGCGCCATCGGGTGCTGCAGCCCGGCGACGACGTCGGGGGCTGGATCGACGATTTCGCGCGGCTCGTGCGCGACAGCACCCAGGCCGGGGCGAGCCTGCTTGCCTCAGACCAGGGACGGCGGTTTTTCGAAGCCACGATCGAAGAAGCGCTCCGGCGGGGGCGCCTCATCCTGCTGGGACTGGATTTCGACGGCGCGCCCATGGCGCGGCGCTGCCTGTTGACAGTTGGCGGCGGCGCGGTCGCGCTGGAGACGGCCTACGAGGAGGAACTGGCGATGTTCTCGCCGGCCGAACTGCTCGAACTGCATTGCCTCCGGCACCTGCATGCGCTGGGACTGCAATGGATGGACGGCGGCGCCGCCTCGACGAGCAGGCTGCTGAACGAGGAACTGACGGTTGAAACCGTGGTGATTGGCGGCGGAACGGACGACCCGGTGGTGTCAGGTCCGCCGCCCCAGGGCTGACCATGGGGCTGACCATGGGTGGCTGACCATGTGGCTGACCTGGGGTTGACCCAGGGTTGACCGCTGGATCCCCGGAGCCGAGCCGGCGCCCCGGGGGCCGGTCAAAAAGCCTTGCGGGCGCTGCTGCCCGGGCCGTCCTCGAGCGACTCGACGCGGAAGGCGTACTGCCGGCATCCCGGAGTGGTGTAAGCCCAGGACACGCCCGCGGCGCGCAACAGCCAGGCGTCGCCAAAGACGCGGTAGCCCAGCCGCAGCGACGACCGCAGCGAGGCGAAATTGTTGGATGCGATCCAGCTGACCAGCCCGGCCTGGCCTTCCTGCGTGACCGCGCGCAGCGCGCGGCACATGCCGATGGCGTGCAGCCGCCGCCCGCGGTACTCGGGCGCGGTGTAGCCCTTGTACATGTAGGTCCAGTTCGGGTCGAAATGCAGCAGGAAGTGATCGTCGATCTGGGTGGGCAGGACCGAGTACCAGCCGTAGGCCGCGAGCTCGCGCCCGTCGAACAGCGCGTAGCAGCGGTCGCCGCGCCGGCGCGCCTCGGACAGGAAGGCCGGCGTCAGTCCATGCTGCCCGGCGCGCGCGTACACCATCAACTCGTCGCAATCGGCGAAACGCGCGTCCATGCCGGCGTCGTCCAGGAACGAGGGGTCGGTGATGTCCTGCAGCCGCACCACGATGCCCTTGAGTATCTGGAATTGCACGACGCTGTTAACGAGGCGGCACTGCACGTCGTGCAACAGGGCCCCGGCGCCGTACTTTCCCACCGTGCCGGTGACATAATCGACCAGCCTGCGCATCATTCCTACCCCCGAAACGCGTTGGGCCACACGGCGGGCTGCTGCCGCGGCCACAGCTCGTCGTAAGCGGCGAGCAGCTTCGGCGCCTCGTAGCGCCATTCCAGCTCGTTCTCCACCCGTCTGCGGCCGAACTCGCCCATCCTCTCGCGCCGCGCCGGGTCGTCCAGCAGCTCCACGATCTTTTCCGCCATGTCGCGGCTGTCGTTCTTCCTCGCGTACAGCGAGGCCTCCTGGGCCGAGAAGCGGCCCTCGGTGAGGTCGAACTGCACGATGGGCTTGCCCAGGGCCATGTACTCCATGATCTTGTTCATGGTCGACTTGTCGTTCATGTCGTTGGCCACGTCGGGATTCACGCACACGTCCGCCGTGTTGAGCACGGCAAGCAGCTCGGCGTCGGGCACGCGCCCGGTGAAGGTGACGTAGTCGGCCACCCCGAGTTTCTGCGCCAGGGCTTTCATCTCTTCCAGCGACGTGCCGCCGCCCACCAGGCCGAACTGCACGTCCCGCCGGCCCATGTCGAACACGATGTGGCGCACCGCGGCAAGCAACAGGTCGATGCCTTCCTGCGCGCCCATGACGCCCACGTAGCCGACCAGGTGGCTCCGGCCGTTCCGCAGGCGCGGATCGGGCGGCAGGATGCGCAGGCGCTCCAGGCTCGGGCCGCTGCGCACCACGTGCACCTTGCTCGGCGGCATGCCGCCGCGCTCCACCGCGATGCGGCGGTAGGACTCGTTGGTGGCCAGGGAGACATCGGCGGTTCGGAACGTCCAGCGCTCCATTTTCAACAGCAGCCGGTAAAAGAAATCGCGGCGGCCGAACTTGGCCTCGTAGAGTTCCGGGTTGATGTCGTGATGGTCGAACACGAACTTCTTGCCGAACAGCTTGAAGAAGCCGCCGATGAGGAAGAACAGGTCGGGCGGGTTGCAGGCCTGGATCACGTCGAAGCCGCGCGTGGCCAGCACCCGCCAGCACAGCGCGAAGGTCTTGAGCAGCGCCACCGAATACTCGATGGCGTAGCCCTTGGCGCCGCTCGCCTCCACCGGAAGGTCGTAGCGCCAGATGGCGATGCCGTCGATGGCCTCGAACTTGCTGTCGTAGCCCTTGCCGGTGGGACAGATGATCGACACCACGTAGCCGGCGTCGCGCAGCGCGCAGGCCTCCTGCCACACCCGCCGGTCAAAGGGGCTGGGCAGGTTCTCCACCAGGATCAGCACACGCCGAGGCCTCTCCCCGCCGTTGCCGCGCTCGTTCATCACCAGCAGATCCCTTCATAGACGCCGGACACGCTGCGCGAATCCGTGACCCGCACGAAATCGATGACGGTCTGGTGGTCGGCGAGGCGCCGCGGCACCTCGGCGAACTCGGCCGCGGCGTTGCCGATGACAATGGTGTCGGCGTGCTGCAGAACCTCGTCCACGCTGCCCACCATCAGCCGGGAAATATGCGGGATGTGGTTGAGGATGTAGTCGCGGTTGGCGCCGTGAATGCGCGCCAGGCTGACGTTCTTGTCGTAGATCCGCAGGTCGTAGCCCTTACCGATGAGGCGCTCGGTGAGCTCGACCACGGGGCTTTCGCGCAGGTCGTCCGTGCCGGCCTTGAAGCTGAAGCCGAGAATGCCCACCTTCTTGCTGCCCTTCTCCATGACGGTGTGCACGCCACGCTCGATCTGCTGCTCGTTGCTGGGCAGTATGGAAGCGAGGATCGGCAGCGACATGTCCATGGTCTTGGCCTTGTACAGCAGCGCGCGCAGGTCCTTGGGCAGGCACGAGCCGCCGAAGGCGAAGCCGGGCTTGAGGTAGTAGGGCGACAGGTTGAGCTTGGTGTCCTTGCAGAAAATGTCCATCACGCGGTGGCTGTCCACGTGCAGGCCCTTGCAGATGTTGCCGATCTCGTTGGCGAAACCCACCTTCAGGGCGTGCCAGCAGTTGTCGGCGTACTTGATCATCTCCGCGGTTTCGATGTCGGTGCGCACCAGCGGAGCGTTCAGCTTGGCGTACAGGCTCGCCACGAGGTCGCCGCTGGCCTGGTTGAGTTCGCCGATCACCGTCTTGGGCGGGTTGGCGAAATCGTAGACCGCCGTGCCTTCACGCAGGAATTCGGGGTTGATGCAGACGCCGAAGTCGACACCGGCACGCTGGCCGGAAGCGGCTTCGAGCGTGGGGATGACCACGTTGGCCATGGTGCCGGGGAGCATGGTGCTGCGCACCACGACCGCCGGCGCGCCGTGATGGTCGCGCAGCGCGGCGCCGATCTGCTCGCACACCCTGCGCACGAACTTCAGCTCGATGTCGCCGTTGGGCCGGCTGGGCGTGCCCACGCAGATCAGGAACAGTTCCGACTGGGCCACGGCCGCGGCCACGTCGGTGGTGGCCGACAGGCGCCCCATCTTCACCTGCTGCTCGATGATGGAACCGATGTCTTTCTCGATGATGGGCGTCTTACCCGCGTTGATCAGGTCGACCTTGGCAGGCTCCGGGTCGACGCCGATGACTTCGTGGCCCTCGCGCGCCAGGCATCCCGCCGACACGGCGCCGACGTAACCCAGTCCCATCACGCTGATTCTCATGTGCTCTCCTGCGCAGTTCAAGTGGTGGCCAGGAGCGGCCACGGCACTTCAGGGAGCGTACGGCCGGGGCTTGACGGACAACATGGAGGGCGCTAGTCCAATTGGCTTAAAACACGCTGGGCGCTCGGGAAGACCCGGGTGCAGGACTGTCGCTGGGGGGTGACGCGCTGGTTCCTCGGAACTACGCCGCATCATTACCTTGGCGGGGGACGCTTCGGCAGCGTGGCGCAGGAACGTCGTCCTAAGGCCAACAGGACAGCGGATGCGCCGCAGTGCGGCGCTGCAGCGTCAGGCCTAGGGAAGACAGGCCAGCGAAAGCGCCGCAACGGACCGCCTTCACTGTGCCGTAGCCTTGGCACGACGTTACGGCGGTCCCCGCCTACGCTGCGCCGTTACCTTGGCGCCACGCTTCGGCGGCGCAGCACCGTGTACACGTTATGCACGAAGTAGTCCCTCAGCCCGGGGACGCGCATGAGGGCATCGCAGGCCAGCCGCAGCGGCGGCATGCGGCGGAGGAAGGTGTTGACGGCCAGGTAATCGAACTCCCAGCCGGCCCCGCGGACGTAGGCCAGAAAGTCCGAATAGCGCATGAGATTCAGCCCCCCGGCGATGTCGCGGTAGGCCGAGGCCGGATCGGTGGGGCGGAAGCATTCGCGCCGAACGCGCAGTATGGCGTTCTCGGAGAACAGCACGCCGCGCCAGGGGACCTGCAGCTTGAAGAAATCCCACATGTGGTCGCCAAAGGGCGAGTGGAACAGCGGTCCGAAGGCGAGCACCGCCCTTCCGCCGGGAGCGGCGAAGTCGGCCATCTTGCCCAGGAAAGCGCGCGGATCGCCTATGTGCTCCAGCGCATCGAACGACAGCAGCACGTCGTATTTTTCCTCCGGCATCCAGGTACGCAGGTCGCGGCACAGAAAGCGCACTTCTGCGGCGGGCTGGCTGCGCGCCGCCAGGGCCTGCGCCTGCTGTATGTAGCGAGGAAGGAAATCGACTCCGTCGATGCGGCGGATGCCGCGTCGAGCGAGCGCGAGCGTCAGGTCGCCGGGACCGCACCCCATGTCCAGGTAGCGCTTGGAAGGGTCCAGCGGAAAATGGCCATCGAAGCGGCCGACGAGCTTGTCCAGCTTGGCGGCGGCGTTTTCCGCATCGCCGGCCGCCTGCCCGGATCGGCGGTCGAGCTCCTCCTCTGTCGCCCGGTTGCGCGTGTGCGCCAGGCTGCGAAGCAGCAGATAGTCCAGTGTATCCCCCAGCATGGGAAACCTCCTTGAACGTGGCGGAGCGGACGGCGGCGGGGCCGCCGCTCCGCTTCAACAGATGAGTTCAGTCGTCAGGCGCTGGTTTCCGGCGAGCGTGGCCCGCCAGACCAGGGTCGGTGCCGGCTCCTTGCGGTCGAACCGCCGCGACACCCAGCCTGCCGGCGGACGCAGGCTGGCACGGTAATTCTCAATCGCGGCGGAAGGCGTGTCAGGTAGGCGGATGACCAGCGAGCGCCCGTCTCGCGATATGACATGCAGCCTTCCGTTGCGCTGAACGCTGCAGTGTTCGGCGCAGTGGAAGAAAAGCTCCACCTCATGGCGGCCCCGCATTTCCAGCTCGTCCGTTATGACGATGCGCCGGCCGCGCTTGTCCAGGGTGATGCGCCGGCGGTGCAGCACCGGGTCGCCGAGACGGAGATAGCCGTCGTGCCAACCTTCGAAGGTGTCGGTCTCCGGAGTCTCTTCCCATAAAGAGCATTGCGCACGGGCCTTTTTCAACCACATGAAATTCCCGCCGGGCTCGGACTGGTCCCGCCCGTCGATGCGGATGGTGTTGTGCGCCGAGGTCCCGCGGAAATACCTGCGCCATTGCCCCTGCGTGTGATAGGCATAAGTGCCCGGGTCGAAGAGGAATTCGCTTCCTCCCAGCGATAGCGTGAACGAAAGGGCGTCCGCATGCCCGTGGGCGGCAATGTTTCCATAACCCAGGGGGCCGGCGTCGGCGACCAGGCGTATTTCGCGTTCCGTCTCGAATTCGCAACCGAGTATGTAATAACCGCCCTCGGGAAAGGCGCGCCGCGCTGGCGGCCCGGGGCGGGCCGGCGCGAACGCCGCGAAACCGCGCTCGGCCTCTTCACCGAGCAGCCAGCGCGTCTTGTCGTCGAGGCTTCCGGCCTTTGCGGCGAGAGCGGCGTTGCCGAACAGCACCGCCCCGGTGGCGAGCAGCGATCGGTGGGGCCTGAACCCCGCCTGAGGCGAGAGGCGGACCACGCAGCCATCGTCCGCGTCGCCGAACATGGGCAGATTGCCACCGCAATCCATGACGGCGGCCAGGTACTCCAGCATGCGCTCGATCCGCTGCGCATACCGAGAGGAGAATGGCCGCCCCGCCGCGCGTGCCGCCAGGTAGGGCAGCAGCAGCAGGTCCAGTTCCCATTGCTGATAGGCGATGGCCTGCTCGCGGTTGACGCCATCCGGCGCGTTCTGCAGCAGCGCTTCGCGTTCCAGCACTGTCTTGGCCGTGGCCTCCCATTTCCGCGCGCGCTTCCACAGCGGCCAGGTCAGCGCGGCCATGTACAAGCCGGAGGCTTCGCCGATCAGGTGGTTGTTGGCCGATGAGTACAGCGAGAAGTGCCCGTGCACGAACTGCGCGTGCCGGTACACCGACTCCAGCCAGGCGTGCCGGAAACGCCGGCCCTGCGTTCCTTCAAACACGGGATGGGAACTGCCCAGCAGTTGCCAGGCGACCGACCAATTGATGAGGCGGATGGCGGGCTCGAGTGCGCTGGCCCAATTGGCCCCCATGGGAAACGGACAGGCCTCGAACCAGCTTTCCAGGTGGGCGCGCAGTGCCTGGGCGTAGCGCGCCGCGGCGTCGCCCCCGCTGAGCCGGCTGGCCTGCGCAAGAGTCACGATGTGCAGGTGCCGGTTGGGCTCCCACAGGTACTTGATGTCCCCTACCAGCCGTTCATCGCGATAATCGAGCAGCTTTCCGAACGCGAGGGGCGGTTCCGTCCCCGTCTTCGGATCGCGGTTCCAGCGCGGCGGAGAACCCAGATCCGCGTTTTCCAGCGCGAAAACGTCGAAGCGCCCGGCCGCCGCCCGCTCCGCCGCCTCCACATAGGCCTCGGGCCGGATGGCTGAGGGGACCTTCAGCCAGGCAGGCGGAGCAAGGCTCAGGTCGTACTCGGGCACCGAGGGCAGCGCCCTCAGGGCGAGGCCGAGCCGCTCGCCGTGCATGCGCGCCATGCGCCCGACGCGGTGGCTCACCTCCGCCGGCGACATGCAGCGCAGCCGGTTGAACATCCAGGCCAGTTTTTCCGCCCGGCCCTGCCGCGCCGGCGCCGGGCCGCCGCCGCCTTCGGTGTCCACGTACGCGCTCATGGCCGGGCGAATTGGCGATGCCAGATTTCCAGATTGAGCAGGCTCCACAGCAATTTCTCGTGGTTGTGCCGGCCCTGCAGATGTTCGTCGAGAATCCGGTCCAGCACCTGCGGGGCGTAATAGGCGCGTGTCGTGGACGATCCCGCGCCGAGGTGCTCCATCAGGAAATCCCGCAGCCCCTCGCGGAACCACAGGCTCACCGGAACCTTGAAGCCCACCTTGGGCCGGTTGAGGATGGACCGGGGAATCAGGCTTTTGGCTGCCTCGCGCAGGACCCACTTGGTCTTGAGGCCGCGCACGCGGTAGCGATCCGGCAGCGCGGACACGCAGCTCGCCAGCTTGTGGTCCAGAAAGGGAACGCGCGCCTCGATGGAGGCGGCCATGGTCATGCGGTCGCCGCGCTCGAGCAGGTTGTCGGGCAGCC